>JAOAHJ010000032.1 GCA_026415295.1 Spirochaetota bacterium
ATTTAAAAGTTTTGCACCAGCAGCATCAGCAGCAACAGGATCTGGAGAAATAATTAAAGTTTTCATAACTCTTACATCTTCCATTGATACACCTCTTGGTCCATGTCTTATTAGTGCTCTATAAGCATCAACTATAGTTAAATCTGGTTTTCTAAAAACAGCAAAATCAGCTATACATTGATGAAGATTTGTCCTGTGCCAGTAACCTCTATCCCAGACTATGCCCATATTGTTCTTTAGACCTATTGTAGCTTTAGTGCTTGAATGGGTTTTTAATATAGGAACATTTATAAATATATCAGCTTCAAGAAAAATTTCGTGAACATAAGCTTCTTTTAAAACTTGAGCTTTTGGTATTTTTATCAATTGATAATATTTTTGATTATTTGAAGGTATAACTGTGGCACCTGCTTTTTTTGCAGCTTCTTCTATTTGGCTTATTTTATAACAAAGTTCACTATTTTCAGCAGAATTGTCAAATATATATACCTTTTTTGCACCAGATTCAAAAGATCTTTTTACTAAATGGGCAACTAAAGCAGGATTTGTAGTTGCAGCTCTTTCAGGTGCTAAAGCAAATCCTATATTGGGTTTTATTAAAACAGTTGAATTTTTTCTTATATATTTATTTAATCCACCTAAATATTTAATTGCTTCATCGAACATCTGTTCAACTTCACCATTTTTAATCGCAACAAGGTCGTATGTTTTTTCTTCAGTTTCCTGACCTAATATTATATTCACACCTTTATCAAAATCCTTAATTATAGATCCAGTAATGAAACCAGCTAAATATTTAAAAGTTTTTTTAAAAAAATCTCTTCTATTCATTTTATTTTCCTATTTCTAATTTAATTTAATTATTATTTTATATATTATATTAATTTATAATTTTTTCAAAAATTTTTTTTATATAAAATTTTAAATTTTTTAATAATTGTTTTCAGTTTTATAATTTTTACTTTGTCTTCTTTTTATATTAAAGAAAATTGAATAAATAATAATAGACATTTCGTAGAGAAAATAGAGAGGGATAGCAATTAATAACATGGATAAAATATCTGGAGGTGAAAAAATAGCTGAAATAATTAAAATTATTAATAAAATATATTTTCTATTTTTTGTTAAAACTTTGATATCAATTATTTTCGATATGAGTAAAATTAAAATGATTAATGGTATTTGAAAGACTATTGAAGTAGCTAAAATAATGTTAAAAATAAAATCAAAGTAAGATGAAACATTAAACATATTTTGAAATGGATCGAAAGCTGAAAAGTTAATTAAAAAGCTTAAAGCATATGGAATTGCAATAAAGTATGAAAATAGTAATGATAAAATAAATACAATTAAACTAAAAACTGAAAATATCAAAAAAATAATTTTCTCTTTTTTATTTAATGCAGGAATTATAAATAAAATAAATTGCATAAAGAGAAAAGGAATACTAATTATTATTGATGAATAAAAAGAAATCTTTATATGAAGAAAAAACTTTTCATAAGGTTTGAAATAGAATAGATCTATTTTGTAATTAGTTAATGGCTTTTTAAAGATAGATAGAATTTTTTCAGTTTCAAAAAAACAAAATATAAATAATATTAATAAAATAATTAAATAAAATATTATTCTTCTTCTTAATTCTTCTAAATGATCCCAATATGTATAATCATTTTCTTTTTTCATTTTATTAAAATTTATTTTTCTTTTTTAATTAATTTATTTTTTATTTATCTTATTTTTGATTTTCATTGTTTTTATCTTCTTCTTCATATTTTTCTTCTTCAGTTTCATTTAACCCTTTTTTGAATTCTTTAATGCTTTTACCGATTGATCTTGCAATTTCTGGGATTCTATTTGCTCCAAAAATAAGTAAAGCAATAAATAGTATTATTAGGAGTTCACCCCAACCTATTCCCATAAAATTCCCCCTATTGTTTTTATAAAAATATTTTATAACAAAGTTATTTATATATCAATTTTAATTTTAACCTTGTATAAATGTTTTTCAATCTATTTTTTATATTTTAATTATAGGCACTGATATTTAAAATGGATAGACTATAAAATATTAATCTTGACAAATAAAAAAATCAATTTATATTTATTTAAACAGTCATTCAAAATAATAAAAATATTATTAAAGGAGATTTTATGAAAAAATCAAACTTTTCAAAGTCTTTATATAATTATTTTGAATTATTAAATTTTTATTTTAGTAAAATAGTTTCAATTTTTAAAACTTTATTAAAGAACAAATATGTTGCAAATACATTGAAAATTATAAGTGGTGTGTTAATAATAGCTTTAAGTGCTCAAATTAATATTCACCTTCCATTTTCTCCAGTTCCATTTACAATGCAAGTTTTCTCTATTATTTTAATATCAATGATTTATGGTTTTAAAGATTCAGTTTTGACAATATTTTTTTATCTATTTGCTGGTGTTATCAATATTCCAGTATTTGCAAATTGGTCATACGGTATTGCTAAAATATTTGGTCCTACAGGTGGCTATTTGATAGGTTTTTTTATTGCTGGTGGAACAATAAGCTATTTAATTGAGAAGGGAATGAGTAAAAACTTTTTATTTCAATTTTTAGCTGGTTTAATAGGAATAATGATTATATATATTTTTGGATTATCAAGATTATATTTTATGTTTGGTTTAGAAAAATCACTTAAAATAGGTTTTTATCCTTTTATTTTAGCTGATGTTGTAAAATTAATATTGGCAACTATTGTTTATAATAATTATAGAAGATTTGTAATTTTTAGAAGAATTAAAAATGAGATAAATAGTTAAGTTTTTCAATATCTTTACAGTATTTCTTCTTGATTTTTTTATTCTAATCAATTTTATTGAAAAAATATTTAATTCTATTAGATTTTTTTCAGAGATTTTTGGTAAGGAATTAAAATGAACATTGATCTAATTGTTATTGAAGTTGGATCTACAATTACTAAAGTTAATGCTTTTAATAAAATAGGTAGTGATAAACCCGTTCATATCGGGCAAGGTATTGATCTAACTACTGTAGATTCTGATGTAAATATCGGTGTTAATAAAGCTATAGAAAATTTAAAAAGTAACCTTGGATGTACCAAAATAGAGTGGGGAGAAATTTTAGCTAACTCATCTGCTGCTGGTGGTTTAAGGATGGTTGCTACTGGTCTTACTATGGAAATGACAGCAAGAGCTGCAAAAGAAGCTGCCCTTGGAGCTGGAGCAATTTTATATTATTTAACTGCAGGATCCTTATCATCAACTGACTTAAGAAAGATTGTAGAAGCAAAACCAAATATAATTCTTTTTGCAGGAGGTGTAGATTATGGTGAACAGGAGATTATTTTAGAAAATGCTAAAAAGTTAGCTTCATTAAATTTGAATATTCCTTTAATTTACGCTGGCAATAGAGTTTTAGAAGATGAGATTAGAGATATTTTTTCAAATACAAATTTTATTTTAGAAATAGTTCCAAATGTCTATCCTTCTATAGATGAATTTAATATAGAACCTACAAGAAAAAAGATTCAGGAAATATTTTCAAGGCATATTATTCATGCAAAAGGTATAGATAAACTTCAAGATTTGGTTAAAAAGGATATTATTCCAACACCTTATGCAGTGTTAAAGATTTGTGAAATATTATATGAGGAAATTGGTGATCTTGTCTGTTTTGATGTTGGAGGTGCTACAACAGATGTTCATTCTGTTACAGAAGGTTCAGAAAAATATAGAAGTCTTTTGATAGCTCCTGAACCTTTTTCTAAAAGAACAGTTGAAGGTGATTTGGGTGTTTATGTCAATGCAAGTAATGTTAATAAATTTTTACAGGAAGAGAACCAATCTCTTGATCTTCAATATTTAAAACCATTACCTGGAACTAATGAAGAATTTTATATTTCATACAAATTAACAGAAAAAGCAGTGAAAACATCTCTTGAAAGACATGCTGGTAAAATTATTGAAATATATACGGTTTCAGGTAAAAAATTATATATAAGTGGGAAAGATTTAACAGCTGTTAATTATATTATAGGAACGGGAGGAGCTTTAACAAGATTGAAAGGAAGCGTAAAAATTCTTGAAGATATAAGAATACCTGAAGTATATAAAAAATTATTCCCTCTTCAAAAAGCAAAAGTATTATTAGATAAAAAATATGTTTTTTCTTCTTGTGGATGCATTGGTATGTTTTATAAGGATGTTGCAAAAAAAATAGCTTTATCTTCTTTATTTGAATAATTATCTATTTTTTTTACTAAGATTTTTCAATTTTAAAAATATTTGTAGGAGTAATTATGGCAGCAATTCTAAAAATTAATTTAAATAAAATAGCTCACAATGTTTCTTTTATATCAAAAAAAATAAAAACATTTAATAATGGTAAAATATTTGGTGTAACAAAAGTTGTTTGCGGTGATCCAGAAGTTGCCAGAGTCTTTATGGAAAAAGGTTATGATGGAATTGGCGAATCAAGACTTGAAAATGTTATTAGAATAAAAGAATCAGAATTTTATAAAGATCTTCTTAAGCAAAATAAAAAAATTGAGTTTTTAAACTTAAGAATTCCTTCATTATCTGAACTTCCTGATGTTATCAATTTAACAGATTGTTCTTTAGTTTCCGAAGTCGAGACTATAAAAAGAATTGATGAAATTTGTGGAAAAATTAATAAAAAATACAATTTAATTGTTATGATAGATCTTGGTGATTTAAGAGAAGGTATTATCCCAAAAGAAGCTAAATCACTTGATAAAAAACTATGGGAAAATGAAGTTTATGATTTTTTTTCTAAAATAGTTGGTTTTAAAAATATTAATATTATTGGAATAGGAACAAATCTTGCGTGTTATGGTGGAGTTGCTCCTTCACATGAAAATATGAAACTTTTAGTAAGTTTAAAAAATTTTATTGAAGTAAATTTTAATATAAAATTAGATTACATTTCAGGTGCTAATTCTTCAGGTGTTCCATTTTTACTTGAAGGACATATGCCAAAAGAAATTAATCATTTTAGAATTGGTGAAACAGGTCTTTTAGGAGTAAATGTATTAAACAGAGAAAAAATTGATGGTATGGTTCAGGATGCTTTTGTTTTAAAAGCTGAAATAATAGAACTTAAAGATAAACCTTCTGTTCCAATCGGGAATAAGGGGCAGAATGCTTTTGGGGAAGTTGTTAATTTTGAAGATAAAGGGATCCAAAGAAGAGCTATTCTTTCTATTGGGAGACAGGATGTAGTACCTGATAATATTAAACCATTAGATGATTCTATTTATATTTTAGGTGCCTCTTCAGATCATTTAGAAATAGATATTACTAAGAAAAAAGATAAATATAAACTTGGTGATTTTATAGAATTTTTACCTGGTTACAGTGCTATACTAGCTTTATCAACATCAAAATATATTAAAAAAGAGTATATAAGAGAATAAAATATCTATATTATATATAGAACTAAATTTATTAATTTTATTTAATTAATTTAATTTTATTTAATTTTATTTTAATAATATAAATAACTTTATTTAATTTTATTAATTTAATTTAATTTATTTTTTATATTATTTTATTATTTTATGGATTCTATTATTGTCTATTTTTTATTAAATTATTTTATTTACTAAAATTTAATTTTTTTAGAGAATTAAAAAGTAAAATTTTATTAAAAAAAATAAAAAAAGATGAATAGTAATTTTATAAAAATAGAAAATTTAGAAAAGTTTACAGAAAAAGATTTAGAAAATATTAAAAAAGCATCTCAAGTAATTAAAAATGGTGGAATTGTAGCTTTCCCTACTGAAACTGTATATGGTTTAGGTGCATCTATTTATATTGAAGAAGCTATAAATAAAATTTATGAAGTTAAAAAAAGACCAAAGGATAATCCATTAATAGCTCATGTCTCTTCATTAGATATGGCTTTGCAATTAGTTTTTTTTGATAATGATTTCCAGAGAAGATTATTTGAATATTTGTCATCAAGATTTTGGCCTGGTCCCATAAGTTTTATTCTTAAAAAATCAGATAAAATAAAGGATTTTGCAACTTGTGGATTGGAGACAATATCAATTAGAATGCCAGATAATAAAATTGCTTTATCATTAATTGAATATTCTGGCTGTCCCATAGTTGCACCATCTGCTAATTTATCTGGTAAACCAAGTTGTACAAAAGCTGATGATGTATTAATTGATTTTGGAAATAATATAGATTTAATAATAGATGGAGGTATAGCTCCTATTGGAATTGAATCAACAGTATTAGATTTACATCTATTAAAAAATGATAATAAAATATTTGTTTTAAGACCTGGATATATTACTCTTGAAGATATTAAAAAAGAAATTAGAAATTTTATAAAAAAAGAAAAGAAATTAGGTAATATAATTAGTATTGAAGTCTTATATAGTAATTCAATTCTAAATTTAAATTATAAAAGTAAAAGTGAAACAAAAGTCTTATCTCCTGGGGTTAAATATAAACATTATAAACCAGATTCTTTAGTTATTTTGGTTAAAAAAAGAAAAATTTTTAATTACATACAAATTAAAAATAAAATAACAAAAATAATTGAAAACTTCAAAGGAAAAAAAGAAACATCTAACAATAAAAATGGAATAAGAATAATAAAAATTTGGATTTTATTTATTAACAGAACATTTAAAGAAAGTATTTTCAAAATTGTTGAGGATATTAATTTTAGAAATGAAAAAAAATTTTTATTAAAATATGAATTTATTCATTTTAATAATGAATATGAACTTGCAAAAGATTATTATTCATTAGCTAGAGAGGGTGATAAAAATAACATCGATATATTAATTGTTGAAGGGTTAGATAAAAATGGATTTAAATTTTCATTGATGAATAGATTATCAAAATCATCTGACATTATGATTTAATTAAGAATATAGAAATATTAAATTATTTTTAATAAAAAATATTTAATTAGTTTATTATATGAAGATATTTAAAAAAGACAATTTAGAAAGTTATTTAGAAGTTTATGGTTCAAGATTTATTTGTAATATTAAAAATATTAAAAGCAAGGAAGAATTTTTTCAGTTTTATGATGAAATAAAGAAAAAGTATCCAAAGGCTACTCATTATGTGCCTGTATATAGAATCTTGGAAAAGGGTAATATTATTTATTATTTTTCGGATGATAAAGAGCCTAAGAAAACTGCTGGTTTTCCTATATTTAATATAATAGAAAAAAATGATATTATTAATATAGGAGTTTGTGTAGTAAGATATTTTGGAGGAATAAAACTTGGAACAGGAGGACTCCAAAAAGCTTATTCAAAGGTATTTTTAGATATTTTAAATAGAGAAGAGTTAATAGATTATAAAAAAATTTTGAATATTATATTAGAAGTTTCTGTCTCTAATTATGATAAAATTATTGATCATCTAAATAAAGATTTCCTTAAAGTAAAAGATAGGATTTTTGAGAGTAATAATTCAAATTTTATATTAAAAATTGAGATTGAAGAAGATAAAAAAGATATTATCTTAAATTTGTCTAAGAAATTTAATTTAGTTTATAAAATAACAGATTGAACTTTTTTTATAATAATTTTAATTTGAAGGAGAAGCTATTATGCAAAATATTACAAATACTTCTTTATTTGGAAATAATAGTTTATCTGGGTTTAGAAGAACTCATGCCTTAATTGATCTTAATGCTATAAAACATAATATTATTGGAATTAAAGAAAAAGTAGGTAACAGAATGATTTGTCCAGCAGTTAAAGCTGATGGTTATGGCCATGGAGCAGTTGAAATTTCAAGATTTCTTGAAAGAGAGAATCTTGCAGATTATTTTGGAGTTGCAACAGTTTTGGAAGGAATAGAACTTAGAGATGCTGGAATTAAAAAGCCAATTTTATTACTCGGTTTGATTATGCCTGACGAAGTTTACGATGCTGTTAAATATAATCTAACTATTACTGTTGCTTATAAACAAAAGCTTGAGGAAATTTTGCATGCTTGTCATATACTGAAAAAAAAGGCAAAAATTCACATAAAAGTTGATACAGGTATGGGTAGAATAGGTTGTAAACCTGAAGAAGTTTTAGAAATAGCATCCACTATTAAAAACTATCCTGATTTGTTAATATTAGAAGGACTTTTTACACATTTCCCAGAATCTGATTCAAAAAATAAGGAATTTTCATATTATCAAATAAAACTTTTTAATGAAATAATTGAAAACTTAAAAAAGAACAATATAGAAATTCCAATAAAACACATGGCAAATTCAGGAGCTATTTTAGATTTACCAGAGAGTTATTTTGATATGGTAAGACCAGGGGTTATGACTTATGGTTACTACCCATCAGATGAAACAACAGAATCTATTAAAATAAAACCTTCTATGAGCTTAAAATCACAAATAATATTCATAAAAAGAGTAAAAAAGGGAACAACTATCTCTTATGGAAGAACTTACACAGTAAGCAAAGATTCTTTTATAGCAACAGTACCAGCAGGTTATGCTGATGGAATAAATAGACTTCTTTCTAACAATCATTCAGTAATAATTAATGAAAAAAAGTATCCTATTGCTGGAAGAGTTTGTATGGATCAATTTTGTGTTGATCTAGGTGATGATTTTTATGGCATAGGAACTGATGTTTTTATTTTTGATACAAAACACTTTACAGCCTCAGATATGGCTAGAAAATTAAAAACTATTCCTTATGAAGTTACTTGTTGGGTAAGTAAAAGAGTAAAAAGGTATTATTTATTATAATTTTAGCCTTTTTCTGCTCCTAAAGTTAAACCTTCAATAAAATATTTCTGAAAGAACAAGAATATAATGACCGGTGGCATAGCAGCTATTAAAGACCCCGCAGCTGTTAAATTATAATAAGTTATAAATTCTCCTTGCATATTTGCTAAAACTAAAGTAATAGGTTTTAATATATCTGATCTTATTAAAACTAAAGCCCAAAGCATATCATTCCATATCCATGTGAACTCAAGAACAGAAAGAGCGGCAATTGCAGGTAATGATAAAGGTAAAACAATTTTATAATATATCATGAACTCACTTGCACCATCGATTCTCATAGATTCAATTAAACTGAAAGGAATATGTTTCATAAAATTTCTAAGAAAAAAAGAGCAAAACCCAATTTGAAAAGCTATATGAAATAGAATCAAACCAAGCCATGTGTTTTTTACCCCTAATATTGATGATAATCTTTCAACTGGTATCATTAGCATTTGAAAAGGTAACAGCATTCCAGCAATAAAAATAATTAAAATTATTCTATTAAGTTTGAATTTATAAAAAGCTAAAGCAAAACCAGCTAAACTTGAAAGGAAAAGAGCGCCAGCTACTGAGGGGATAGTTATAAGAAAAGTGTTCAGCATAGCTCTTTTCATTCCTGCAGAGTTCCAAACTTTTAAGAAATTATCAAAAATTACTTTTTTTGGAGGAGCCCACATCTTAGTTCCACCCATTATTTCATCTAAAGTTTTTAATGATGTGAAACAAGCTATTATTAAAGGTGATAGCCAGAAAAGTACAATAATCAATGAAAAAAAGTAAAAAAATATAGCAACGAGAAATTTTTTTGCTTTTTGTATAATAAGCCTTACTCATATTTACTCCAGAATAAATTAAACTCTTTCATTTAAAAATAAATTTTTTATTATTTTTCTAATTATTTATATTGAATGCTTATTTATTAATATTTATTCATAGCTTATTTATTTCCTAATATTTGTTTTTTTATTCAATAGAACTTAATCATTTTTTTTATTATATTTATTTTTTTAAATTTAAAATTTCTTATTTTTCTTCACTTTTCAAAGTATTATTTATGTAAATTAATATAAACAATAAGGTAATTAAAAACTGTATTACACTTATAGCTGATCCAAAACCAAAATTAGAGTAACCAAAAGAATTTGTGTACATAT
>JAOAHJ010000033.1 GCA_026415295.1 Spirochaetota bacterium
GATATAAGAATTATGGATTATATATATAATTTTAAATTTTTTATATTTTTAATTTTCTATATTATATTTATATTTAGGATAATTAATTTTTACAAATTGAATAGATTAAAAAATAAAAGTAAATCTAATAATAATGAAAAAGATAATAATATTAAAATTTCTATTATAATACCTATAAGAAATGAAGAAAAAAATATTTTATATATATTAAATGACTTAACAAACCAAACTTATAATAATTTTGAGATCATTATAATAGATGACAATTCAGAAGATAGATCAGAGGTAGTAATAAAAGATTACATAATCAATTATAATATTAACTTTTCAAATTATTATTTAAATAATAATATAAAAATAAGCTACTATAAGCTTAACTATAATTTAGAAGTTTTTAAAAATTGGCAAGGTAAAAGTGCTGCTTGTTATTATGGAACCCTTTTTGCTTTGAATGATTTTCTACTTTTTATAGATGCTGATGTAAGATTGGAAAAAGATGCATTAGAGTATATTATTAAAAATTACAAAAAAGATTCAATTTTAACTATCCAACCATACCATTATACAAAAAAATTTTATGAACAATTTTCTATGTATTTCAATATAATTGCTTTTATAGGAATGGATCTTGGAAAAATAATAAATACTAATAAGACAAAAAATGGTTTATTTGGACCTTTTATATTTTTACCTAAAGAAATTTATTATAAAACTAATGGACATTTAAATGTTAAAGAATACATTATAGAAGATATTATGCTCGGTAAATTTTTTGTAAATTTAGGTTACGAAATAATTTCAATACCTCATTTAAAAAAAATTAAATACAGAATGTATCCAAATGGTTTTAAAGATCTAATTAATGGTTGGATAAAGAATATTTCTTTAGGAGCTTTAAAAACTTCAGTGTGGGTATTTTTAATAATAACATCCTTTATAGCTTTTTCAACTTCTATAACATTAAATTTATTAAGTTCAATATTTAGTTTAAACCTAAAAAATATACTAGTAAGTATTTTATTTTATTCTATATTTTCCTTTATTAATTTTTATTCTTTTAATTTTATTGGTAGCTTTAAATTTATAAGTTTAATTATTTTTCCAATACATTTATTTCTTTTTTTATTGATTTTTATTATTTCGTTTATAATGAAAATATTTAGGATACCTGTAAATTGGAAAAATAGAAAAATTCTTATAAAATAAATTTTATATATAAATTAAAAATATCTATCATGTTAAATTTTATTTTTATTTTTTTATTAAATTCATTATTTTGGATTTTTGCCCACTTAATTTCTGGTTATATTGTTCTTTTAATACCTGATAATTTTTACAATATAAATAATTTTTTATTTAAAATTAAAATTTGGGGCAAAGAGTATTTTTTCTACAAAAATATATTAAAAATTAATAATTGGAAAAACAAATTACCAGAAGGAGGAGAATTTTACAAAATAAAACCATTTAATAAAAAAAAATTAGAGGGTAAAAATATTAATTATTTATATAGATATTTATTAGAAACTTGTAGAGGTGAACTTGCTCATTTATTACCTTTTCTATTTTATCCTATTTCAATTATCTGGAATTCATTTCTTGGAGCTATAATAATGTTTTTATTTTGCTTATTTTTTAACTTACCATTTATTTTTATTTTAAGATACAATAGAATAAGAATTTATAAACTAATAAAAAAAATTAAAACATATAATATAAACTCATAGATATAAGTTTTTTTCTTCTATATATTTATATACTTCTTCTACCAAAAATTGTTTATATACTTTCCCTTCTTTAATATTATTTCTTATTTCTGATGAACTAATAGTTATTGGTCTACCAATTACTATATAATCATCTTCAACTAATATATTTTCAATACATAATTTAGAATTATTATTTATACTATTATCAAAATTTTTTGTTAATAAAAACAAATCTTTATTGTATCTATAATAAAGCACTATTTTGGAATTTTTTTTTATAAATTCAATATTCTTCCAATTCTTCAAATCGTCTTTCCAATCGTACCCAACTAAAATAAAAAAACTACTACAATCATTAATTTCTATATTTTTATAATTTTTTTGATCTTTTTTAAACTTAGTAAACTTTTCCATAAAATATTCTAAAGTCTTATATGTATAGTTAATTTCTCCTGAATTTATTTCAAAATCTGACACTTCAAAAAATGGAAAATCTTTAATCATTAAACTAACCATCTTTAACCTTTCTTCAGGTTTAGCATAGACCTGTTTATCTGTTTTATACTTTTTAGTTGGAATAAAATAAACAATATCTAAACTCAACAAATAATAAAAATCACATGCCATTATTAGATGCCCAATATGAGGAGGGTCAAATGATCCTGGAAATAAACCTATTCTCATATAAAATATATTTTATAAAAAATTAAATAATTTCCTAAGGGATTTAAATATTTGAATCCATGCACTTATCATATATTGCTTTTTTTAAATTTTCAAGATTTTCTTTTGTAAAAGAAGAAAAAGGATAAATTTCATAACCTAATTTTTTCATATATTCTTCAAATTTTAAAACATTTTCAAGATTGATATTTAAATCTATTTTTGAAACAGAAATAATCCTTTCTTTCTTAAGTAAATATTTATCAAAATTCTCTAATTCCTGTAAAAGAATTTTGTATTGCATTATTAAATCGTCTTTTTCACTATCTATTAAAAAAAGTAATACCTTTGTTCTTTCAATGTGTTTTAAAAATCTAATACCAAGTCCTTTCCCCAAAGAAGCCCCTTCTATTAAGCCAGGAATATCAGCTATAATAAAATATTTCTTGCCATCATATGAAAAAGTTCCTAGATTTGGATAAAGTGTGGTAAATGGATATGGAGCTATTTTAGGATTACTATTTGTAATAGTTTTTAATAGTGTAGATTTACCTGAATTTGGAAAACCAACTAAAGCGACATCAGCGATAAATTTTAACTCTATTTTAATTTTTTTACTCTTTCCTTCTAAACCCCTTGTGCATATTCTAGGAGATTGATTAACAGGAGTAGCAAAATGTTGATTCCCTTTTCCACCTTTTCCACCTTTTAATATAAGAATTTTTTCTTCTTTAACAAAGTCATAAATTATATTCCCGTTTTCATCTATTAACTGACTACCTATTGGAACTTTAATAATTAAATCTTTTCCTTTTTTACCAGAACAATTTTTAGGTTTCCCTTTTTCTCCATTACCTGCTTTATATATGTGAGAGGTAGTAAGATGGCTTAATGTATTAATTTCATTAGTAGCTTCAAAATATATATCTCCTCCATCCCCACCATCTCCACCATCTGGACCACCTTTAGGCACAAATTTTTCTCTTCTAAAAGAAACTATACCATCACCACCATTACCAGACTTTATATTAATTATTATTTCATCTTTAAAATAACTCATAAATTACCAACAATTATTTTTAAATTAAAAAAGCCACCTAACTGGCAAGTTAGATGGACTTTAATTAATTTTTATTTTGTTATTATTAATAATTTAATATTAAATAAAATATTTTATAAATTATTTTTATGTAATAGCTATATATTTAATTAAATTATTTGCTATCAGGATAAACTGAAACAATTTTTCTGCCTTTTTTCCACTTATGATTTTCAAATTTAATAATCCCATCTATTAAAGCAAATAAAGTATCATCTCTTCCTCTTCCAACATTTTCTCCTGGAAATAATTTAGTTCCTCTTTGTCTAACCAAAATAGAACCCGCTGTTACAAATTGCCCTCCAAATCTTTTTATACCTAATCTTTTGGCTTTAGAATCTCTACCATTCTTACTACTTCCCCCACCTTTTTTATGTGCCATATTATTCTCCTTTATTGTTTTTATGATTTACAAATTTTTGTAAAAATTAAAGTAAATTATTATTTTTTTATTCTATGAAATTATCCTTATAAATTTCTAACTTTATATAATCTTTAAAATTATTTTCAATTAGAATTAAAGAATTAATTAAAAAATCATTTAAATATTTTAGTTTCTCATCCTTATATAACAAATTATTATAATTTAATTTATTCAAATCTAATTCAATTAATGCTTCTTTAGGATTTCTTAATTCAATATTTGTACCATATGTTTTATATATAAAAAAGGAATAACTCTGCACTAAAAATGATATAGATGAGCAAATTATATCATTCCCCTTAGTACCAAAACCACTATGGCCTTTTACTATAATTTTGCTCAAATATTCTATATTATCAATAATTTTTTTATATATCTTAATATCTATCAATTTTTAATCTAAAAGATTTAATATTATTCTATTTTCTCTATTCTAATAACAGAATATTGTTGCCTATGTCCTTTTTTATTTCTATAACCTTTTCTTCTTTTATATTTAAAAGCAATTACTTTATCACCTTTAATCATAGGTACAACAATTTTTGCTTTAACATTAACACCATCTAAATAAGGATTGCCTACTTTTATATTACCGTTATCATCCCTAATCAACAATACTGTATTAAAATTTATTTCATTATCCTTATCCATATTCAAATAATCAACCCTATATTCTTTACCAGTTTCAATCTTATACTGTTTTCCTTTTATTTCACATATTGCATACATATCTATCTACTCCTTAATCAAATGTAATAAATATTAAATATTAATCTAAAATAAAATATCAAAAATAATTATTTTGTCAATAAAAAACCTCCTCTAAATGAGGAGGTAATTTGCGAGGGTAGGATTTGAACCTACGACCTTCGGGTTATGAGCCCGACAAGCTACCAGACTGCTCTACCTCGCGTCGTTGAATTAAATTTATATAGTTAATTTAATTTGTCAAGAAAAATTTACTTTTGTTTTAATTTAATCAAAAAAAGATATAAAGAAAACCACATTTTATATATTTTAAAGACAACATAATATTTAGTTTTTATAATTAAATTAATCACCCAAAAAATAAAAAAATTTCTAAAACAATCTTAAAATATTTAAATACTTTTCAAGTTCTTTTCTAAAAATTAAGACAAAGTCATCAGTTTGATTAAACATTAAGCTTTTATCAATTAATTCTATACTATGAATAAAATTATTACAAAAATCACTTATAAACTCATTTAATAAGCTAATATTACTCACAGCATATTTATATTTTTCTGAATCATGAGAAATACTTTTATCTTTAAATTCTCTTGTAATAAATATTTTTAAATTTCTTGTTTTTTCTTCAATAGATTCAATAATAAATTGAGTTTTATCTATTATTTTCAAGGAATCATTAATAGAATCAATATGAACTTTTTCAAAGAGATAAAATTTCTCTCTTAATATTTTATCTATTCTTATCGAAAAAAAAGTTTGCCATACATAAAAATAAAAAGATGTTATAAAACCAATTTTTTCAATATAATTTATTAATGGTAAATTATATTCTTCCAAAAATTTATTAATATTTTCATCAAGATTAACAAAATTATATTGTTTTAAGTTTAGCTCTTTAATTTTATTATATATATTTTCCCTTTCTTTTATTTTAAGATTTTGTTCAACTTCTTTCACTTTCTTCTCTAAATAATTATCTATATATTTTGTAACTTCCTTAAAAAAATCTATCTTATACCTAACAAATTCATATTCATATACTGGATTGTTATATATTATTTTTAATAAGTTTAATCCTTTATTTTCATATATATAAAATAAAATAGAATTAATAAAAAGCTCAATATCTCTTTCTTCTATATCAAAATCGAATTGAATATTTTTATAATATTCAACCATCTGCTTAATTAGTTGAATAATATTTTCATTTTCAAATGGAAAGTTTAAAACCTTTTTAATAAAAAATGCTATTTGATCTTTTATCTGATTTAGAGGAACTTTTTCATCAAATTTTTTTGAAAATTCTACTAAAAAATTAATTTCTAAATTAAAAAAATTTATTAAATTAAAAAAAAGATTCAATTTATTATTAAAATTATTTTCAATTTTTCCTCTCAATGAATTTAAGATATCTTTTTTTATTTCAAACAATTTTTTCTTATAGTTAGAATCTTCATAAATCATCTTTTCAATGTTTTTATCAGAAAAATTTTCTAATTTTTTCTTGACAGTTTCATCATACAGTGACTCAAGAAAATATAGTAAAATTTTTTCCTTTATTATTTTTTCTTTAAAACCTAAATAAAAATATTTAAGAAATTCATCATATTTCTTTATAAAATCGCTAATATTATAAATACCACTAAAAAATATTTTATTTAAAGTATCATCAGATAAATTATAGATAATTGTATTTTTCGAATTTAAAAGTTTTACAATTTTTTTTATTTCTTTTTTTAAAATATATTTTTCAATATCATAGTATCCAAATAGGGAATTTATAAAAATAATTATTGAATCTAATAAAGTTAATTTATAAGACTTAATTAAATAATTTTTACTTTTTTCATTATCTTCCTCAACCTGATCTAATACAGAATCATCAGATATATATAATACTCTTGAAAATTTCTCATATAAAATTTTTCTTTCATTTTCAGATAAATTTTTTAGTATTTTTTCAAGATATGTTCCATCACCCATTTTAAAATTCTCTTTAATTAATCTTATAAATAATTTTAATATTTTTTTTTAAAACTTTTTTAATATTATAATATTAATTAATATTTTTAATCTTCTCAGTTTAAACTTACTTTATTTTCTTTTAAAAGGTAATCCTCTTATATAAAATCTTGGATTAAGTAATTTATTAAATCTTCTTATTTCAAAATGAAGATGAGAACCTGTCGATCTTCCTGACGAACCCATATAACCAATAAGTTGTCCTTTTGAAACTGTTTGACCTACTTTAACACTTATTTTACTTAAATGTCCATAAATAGTCTCGTAACCAAGTGGATGTTTTATTACTATCTTTAAACCATAACCTCCATCCCAGCCCGTATAGATAACTGTCCCAGCATAAGCTGAATAAATCGGAGTTCCATATAAATTTGCTATATCCATTCCTGAGTGAAATCTTCTTATTCCTATAAAAGGATCTATTCTAAACCCAAAACCAGATGTAATATATCCATAAACTGGTAATCCGAAATCAACACCATAAGCTTTCAATTTCTCAGTAATTGGAAGCTCAACATTTGGGAAAAAAACTTTACCTAAAGCAACCAGCTCTTCTTTTGTTGCAACCCTATTTGCTATATAGATGGATAAGATATCTACATCATATTCATCTATTTTTTTATTTAAATCATCAATATTTTCAACCTTTATTAAGATACCTGTTTGAGTTGGAATAACAATTTCTTCTGAAACTTTTAAAGAATGTGCATCTTTTAATTTATCTCTATTTGCAGAATATATAGAATCAACTGAAATTCCAAATCTTTTTGCTATATCCCACAATGTATCACCTTTGCCTGTCTTATAAACAACAAAATTAACAGGCTCAAGAATTATATTTGATTCCCCTCCAATTGAATTAATAATTTCAAAAATTTCTCTGGAATAAATATTTTTAGAGTATATAATTTTGTTTAATAATATAAATGGATCAATTTTTTCATCATTAATTAAATCTGATTCATTTTCATTTATATTAGCTTCTATATTTGTTAAAAAGTTCGTACTTTTATATTTATCAAAATAAATTTTTGTTATATCTTTATTTTTATAAATAATAAGATTAATTGATTCATAAAAAAAAGAAAAATTAAATATTATAAAAAAAATTAAGACAATAAAAAGAAAAGCTGCTAAGCTAAAAGACTCAATATCAAAATTATTCGTTAAATAATATTTAACTTTTTTTAAGAATTTTTTTCTTTTATAATAAAAATTATTTTTATCTATATATCCATCATAAAACATAATTTACCCTGAGAAAATAAATTAATTTATTTTTTACTTTTAATTCTTGCAATTCTAGCTTTTAATTCTTCAAGGAATTTTAAACTTTCCAACGGTGATTTATTATATATATCGAAATTTAAAATTGAATTTAAAATACTTTCTTTTTCATTTTCAAAAAAATCAAACAAATAATTTTCCTTTTTCTCTTTTTTAATTTCAAAATCAAACCTTATATCATTGTTTTTAATAATTGAAAGTAATTCATTTGCTCTCTCAATTATATCAAAGGGAATTCCTGCTATTTTAGCAACATAAATTCCATAACTTTTATCTGCATATCCTTTTTCAATTTTCTTTAAAAAAATAATCTTATCCTCCCACTCTTTAACAAGAGTATGGTAACATTCAACCTGAGGATTTTCATCAAGATGTACAAGTTCAAAATAATGAGTTGCAAATAAAGTTTTTGCTTTTATTTTATTAATTATATATTCTGATATAGCAAAAGCTAGACTCATCCCATCAAAAGTTGAAGTTCCTCTCCCAACTTCATCAAGAATTATAAAGGATTTACTTGTTGCATTTTTAATAATATAAGCAGTTTCAGACATTTCTGCTAAAAAAGTAGATTGTCCTCTTGCTATATTATCAGAAGCACCTACTCTTGAAAAAATATTATCAAAAACATGCAATTTAACCTTTTTTGCTGGAACATAAGATCCTATATGAGAAAGGTATATTATAATTGCATTCTGTCTTAAAAAAGTACTCTTACCAGACATATTTGGCCCAGTTATTATATGAAAAAATTTATCTTTATCCATTTTTAGGTCATTAGGAATAAATTGGTCTTTCGATTCTTCTTCTATAAATTTTTTAACAATTGGATGAAAACCCTCCTCAATAATAAGCTCATTTTCATTTATAAACTCTGGTTTTACAAAATTATACTTCTTTGCTACAATTGCTAAAGAAATAAAAACATCAAGTTCGGCAACTTTATTAAATATGTCATATAAAAATATTTTAATATTCTTTATCTTTTCACATAAATCATCAAAAAGTTTTTTTTCAAGTTCTATTCTCTTTTCAGAAAAGTTTAAGATTTTTGACTCAGTTTCAATTAAAAATTCTGTTGTAAATCTTTCTGCATTAGTCAATGTTTGCTTTCTAATAAAATAATTTGGAACTTTTTCAATGTTTCCTTTTGAAACTTCTATAAAATAACCAAAAACTTTATTGTATTTTATTTTTAAATTTTGAATATTTGTTTCTACCTTAAGTTTTTCAAGATAGTCAAAAAGAATCTTTTCAGAATCATTATAAAACTTTATTAATTCATCTAACTCGTAATTATAACCAATTTTAAAAATACTACCTTCTTCAATATTAAAAGATGGATCATCGATTAAAGCTTTATCAATTAATTCTAAACATTCAAGTATTTTGGGTGAGATACATAAAAAATTTTTAAATAAACTCAGTTTATCTAACCAAATATTTGATATTTCGTATATTTTATAAATACTGTTTTTGAAATTAACAATATCTACTGGACTACATCTTTTAAGATAAATTTTAACAAATAATCTTTCAATATCTTTTATTGTTTTAAACTCATTTTTTATTTTTTGAGTTATTTCATAATTCTGAAGAAGTTCCTCTATAAAATTCAATCTTCTATTAATTAAATTTACATTTTTTAGTGGAAAAAGCATAAACTCTTTTAACTTTCTTCTACCCATTGGAGTAGAAGTAAAATCAATAAAATTTATCAATGTTGTATCTTTTTCTCCTGAAAACAAAGGAGAAAAAATTTCTAAATTTCTTCTAGTTCCTTCATCAACTTTTAAATAATTATTTTCTTCAATAAATATTACTTTATTTATAAAAGATAAATCTGAAATATGGTTATTCCTAAAATAATTTAGCATTAATATTAATAAATAGATTAAATTTTTATTCTTTTCTATACTTTTCCAAGATTCAAAATTATTAGTTTCTAGAACTTCTTTTATAAAATCATTAAACTCAAAAAAAAATTCTTCCTTTTCAAAATTGTTTAAATTTAATTCTTCAAAACTTATATTTGAGAAAAAAACTTTATTTTTAAAATTTGATTTTAAATTATTAATAATATTGTCTTCCTTATTAAAAGTTAGATAAAATATAATTTCTTTAGGTTTATTTTTATATAGATAATCTATTAATTCATCATCATCTCTAAATATTGATAAAAATATTTCACCAGTGGAAATATCTGCAAGGGCTATATAATAAATTAGAAATTGTTCATTAGTTACTAAACAATTACATATAAAATTATTCTCTTTTGTTAAAAATTCATCATTTATTATCATTCCAGGAGTATAAATTTCAACAACCCCTCTCTTTACAATACCTTTTGCCTTTTTTGGATCTTCAAGTTGCTCACAAATAGCAACTTTTTTGCCATTATCGATAAGTTTTTTCAAATATGGTTTATAAGAATGATACGGTACTCCACACATTTTTATACCAGCTCTTTGGGTTAAAACTATATTTAATATCAAAGAGGCTTCTTCTGCATCTTTATCAAACATTTCATAAAAATCACCAGCTCTAAAAAAAATAATATAGTCTTTATACCTTTCTTTTATAGAATAAAATTGTTTCATCATTGGAGTTAAATTTTTTACATCTAAAAAATCCATAGTTAAATACTACTTGTTAATTAAATTATTTTTTGCTTAAATTACTAATTAATTTTGATTAAAAAGGATAAAATTTATTTTCAAAATAATAGTTTTCTTCTAGTTCTTTCAATTCTTTATTCAATAAATCATAATGACCAATTTCCCATTTTGAAAGAGTTTTAAAAAGATTTTTTAAATCTTCATTTTCAACTTCAAAAGATAATTTTTCATAAAGTTCAAATGAATCTTTCTCAAGTTTTATAGCAATAGAAATTGCACTTATTTCAAAATGTTTATTTTTAATATTTTTTTTAAATTCCTCAGAAAATATTGGGGCACTTAATCTATTTTTAGTAAGCAATTTTTCAAAATCAACTAAATTAAACTTTTCTTTATTTCTTGACCATTCAAAAGCAACCTGTTTCAATGTTTCAAAATGTTTATTTTCCTCATCTGATAAAAAATTAAAAAATTCCTTTGCCTTTGAATCCTCTGTTTTTTCAGAAATAGTTTTATAAAGTTCTCTTCCCTCAATTTCACCTTTTATAGCAATTTTTAATGCATCACTAAAATTAATTTTCATTTTTAACTCCTTCCTTATGTATTATATTATTGAAAATTTAAATAAAAAGAATAAATTTTCTCTATAAAGATAATTTACTTTTATTAATTTTCAATATATTTAAGAAAATGGATTTTAAACTACTAAATTTAAAAGAAATTAAAGAAAAACTAAAAAATAATAAAATTATATTATGTGAAGGTATTAACTCTTGTATTGAAGCAATAAAAAATAATCTTGTGCCTCAATTATTTCTAACTGTAGATAAATATGAAAATATCAATAAATTTGATTTACTTAGAAAAGAATTATACAAAATCCAAAAAATAGAAATTGAAAAAATTTTAATAGTTGATAAAGATTTAAAAATTATAAATAAAATCTCTTCTACAAAAACTCCATATCCAATATTAGGGATATTTAATTTTCCAGATTTAATAAATATAATAGATGATTCTAATTTTTTAAATCAAAATAATGAAAAACAAAACAAAAACATAAAATTTGCATTTGAAAATATTCAAGATCCTGGAAATCTCGGAACAATAATAAGAACTTTAGTATCTTTTAATTTTTTTGACATAATTCTAATAGGAAAAGATACAACTTCAATATTTTCTCCAAAGGTTATTAGATCTTCATCAGGGAATATTTTTTATCTTAAAAATATTTTTTTATTTAAAAATGATGATAACTTCTTAATTTTTTTAAAAAAATTTAATTACGAACTTATATCTTTAAGTATTGAAGGAGAAAGTATTTTATCCATAAATAATAAAATAAACTTTTTTGATCAAATTAATTCAAATGAAAATTTAAATAAAATAGTTTTTATTTTTGGTAATGAGGGGAAAGGGATATCTGAAAAAATATTAAAACATTCATATAAAAAACTAAAAATACCATTAAATAATAAAATAGATTCTTTAAATGTTTCTATTTCCTTTTCCATAATAGCATGGGAAATCTTTAAAATATTAAATAATTATTAAAACGAATTGTTACATATTATCAATTGGCAAAAATAGAGGATAAGAAAATAAAAAAAAATGAATTTTTTAATTTAATTCAAAGCATAGAATTTAATAACTTTTTACAAATTATATATTTTATTTTAGAGGAAAATTATAAAACAATTTCAGACAACTCTTTTATAAAATTTGATCCTTTATTTTTCCCTAAAACTTTATTTGATGAAAAAAAACATAAAGATAATATTATAGAATTCTATGCCTTATTATCTTCAACATTTGCTTTTGGCAACAGAAAAAGTATAATGAATTTTCTATCAAATTTATTTAATAAAATCTCTAAAGTACTAGATTTAAATGAAATAATAAATAATAAAGATAATGAAAATAAAATAAATTTTAATGTTTTAAATAAAAAAATCTTAAAAAAAATCATTAATTTAAAATATAGATGGTTAGATAGTTATATTATCTCATCATTTATAACAAGTCTATTATTATTTTATAAAGAAAATACTAGTATTTTTAATGTTCTCATTACAAAAAAAATCGAAACTAATAAAGAATTTTGGCTATCTATTGAAAATATTTTGCAAACTATAAAAAATAATACAAAATATTTTTTTATTTTGCTAAAAGAAAAAAATAAAAAACAAAATAAATATTTAAAAATTAATAGTGATTATTTAATTAAAAATTATGATTTAAAATATAAAAAAGATTTTATAAAAATTAATTCTTTAATTCCTTCATTTTCTTCATCATCTCTAAAAAGATTTATGCTTTTCTTAAAATGGTGTAATTTTAAAGATAACCATAACCTAGGAATTTGGGATAAAGATTTTAGAGATTATATTTTATATCCTTTAGATACTCACATTCTAAAAAAAACAACTATCCTTTTTTTATTAATTATTTATAATTTTATATATAATAATTTGGTAGAAAAATTTTATGAACATTTTATAGATTTAAATAAAATAAATTTAATATCTAGATTGAATAAGATTAATACAAAAAGAGAAATTTATCTTAACAATTTGAAAAAATTGTTTGAAAACTTTATCGATTCAAATATCCCCTCACTAATTATAAAAAAATACTTTGAAATAGAAAAATTAATAATTACTGATAATAATAATTTTCTTTACAATAATTTTGTTTCTTTTTTTATAGAAAACTTCGATATTATTGAAGAAAAATTAAATAAAAAATTTTTATTTAAAAATTGTTTTAAAGACGCAATTCTAATAAAAGAGTTCTATAAAATATTTTCATCAGAAAACCCATTAAAATATGATTTTTCTTTAACATTTTTATAAAATATATTTTAATTTATAAATTAAAAACAAAATTAAAAATAAATAAAAATTTTTTTTCTTCTAAAATTAGTCTACATTATCTATATTAAAATCTTCGCCTAAAATAATTGTTACATCTACACCAAGATCAAAATTTTTATTGGTATTTATAGAACCTGTTCTTAAAATAGTTTGAATACTTTTTGCATAAAAAAGATTACCTGTTCTATCAATAATAACAGTCTCTTTTAAATTTTTGCTATAATTACCAAAATATATAACATCTATGTTATAATAAACAAGTTTATTTCTTAGTAATTTAGCTAATCCTAATTTGTTTGAAGCATTTAAAATTTCAACCCTTATTTTTCCATAATATTTCTTTTCATTGCTAGCAAGAAATTCTCTTAAGTTTTTTAATCTTTCTCTATCATAAGTTCCTTTTTGTAAAATTTCAAGGTAATCAGTTCCACCAATCCTTACTGGTTTAGTTAAAACTGTATCATAATAAAAATTTGAAATTTCAATTTTCTCAAGTTCATTAAGTAATATTTTTACATCTGACAAAGTAAAATTTGTTTTTGTTTTTTTAAAAAGAATATCTACTACTTTAGGAACATTTTTAAAATCAAGAATCTCTTTTTTTCTTTGTAATAATACATTAAGAAAATTAATTTGTCTGTTGAGTCTTCCAATATCTCCTTCTTCATCACTTCTAAATCTCAAATATTCAAGAACTTTTTCCCCATCAAGGATTTGCAATCCTTTTTTTAAATTTATATATAAACCACCGGCTTTATCTATATAACTCATATCTTTATCTATATAAATTTTGATTCCTCCAAGTATATCTACTAAACTTGAAACAAAATCATAATTGATTATAACATAGTAAGGAATAGAAATTTCAAGTAAAGATTCAATAGTTTCTTTGAGAACTGATATATTATATTTTGAATAAACAGAATTTATCTTATCATATACAGTTTTTGAAGGATCACTTACTTTAACTCTTAAATCTCTAGGTAAAGAATATATAAGTACTTTTTTGGTAATTAAGTTAAAAAAAACGACAAAAATTGTATCAGTTCTACCTTTGCTAATCTCTTTAGAATCAACTCCCACAACAAGACAAATTAATTCATTTTTATCAGTTGATAACTTCTCTATTGTAGAAATTTTATAATAATTTTTTGTAACTAAAAAAGCAATGTATATTAAAACTAAAATTAAAATTAATGAAACTATTAAAACAATAAAATTTCTTCTTCTCATAAAACCTCTACATTTTATATTTAATTACTAAAGGTTATAATTTAATAACTTACTAATTTATTTTAAAATGTAATTAATACTTCTTAAAATAAAAATAATCAAAGTATTTTATTTATAAATATCATTATAAAATAAACATTGCATCTCCATATGAAAAAAACTTATATTTGTTTTCTTTAGCATATTCATAATATTTAAAAATATTATCATAACCTGCAAAAGCACAAACTAATATTAATAATGTAGACTTAGGTGTATGAAAGTTTGTAATTAAACTATCTACAACTTTAAATTCAAAATTAGGCTTTATAAAAATATCTGTTCTATGATAACCTTCTTTTAATTGATTATAGGAAAAATAATTTCCTTCTAAAGCTCTTAAAGTAGTTGTACCACAAGCTATTACTTTGTTACCCATTTTTTTCGTTCTATTTATTTTATCTACAAGTTCTTTACTTAAAAAATATTCTTCCTCATGCATCTTATGATCATTAATATTCTCCGTTCTTATTGGATTAAAAGTTCCAGCACCTATATTCAAAGTTAAATAATCTATTAATACACCTTTATTCTTTAATTTCTCTAAAAGTTCATAAGTAAAATGTAGACCAGCAGTAGGTGCAGCAAAAGAACCTGGCTCCTTTGAATAAACAGTTTGGTAATATTCTTCATCTATTTGAATAGGTTTTCTTTTCAAATATGGAGGAATTGGAATATTTCCATATTTTTCAAGTAAATCATAGTTTACTGGTTTATTAAATTCTATTTCTACTTTATCATCAATAAATTTATTCACTTTAAAATAAAGTAAAGAATCATTTAAAATAAAATTATTTTCTATTTTATAATGTTTTTCAAATTCCTTATTAACTATGAGTATGTCTCCAAATTTTAATTTTTTCCTATTTTTTATAAAAGCTAAATACTTTCTTTCGGAAATAGCTTCAACAAGGTTTACATTAAAAAAAAGGTTTTTGTTATATAAAATAGCATTTAATTGAGATTTAATAACTTTGGTATTATTTAAAATTAATAGATCATTTTCGTTTATAAAATTTTCTATATCAAAAAAATATGTATCCTTTATTATATCTCCTTTTTTATTAACTATTAATAACTTAGCTCTATCTCTTTCTTTTCTAGGATAAATTGCAATATATGACTCTGGGAGATCAAAATCATATGAACTTAATAAAAATAAATTTTTTTCCATATCAAAAGAAATATAAATAACATTCTAAATTAATCAATAATTTAGATTCTTATTCATTAAATATTATAATTAAAATTGATAAGATAAATATGAAATAATAATAAAAAATAAACCTGAAAGAAACATTAAATAATATATTTTAATCTTAATTTTTTTAAAATTTAATATTAATAAATTAGTTATAAAAATAAATATTGTAAAAAAATATTTCATAATAAAATTTTCATTAATAAAACTATCTTTATAATATTTATTATTTTCAAAAATAAATGAAAAAATTAAATCTCTTATTTTTTTTAGCTCAAAAATATTATTGAAAAGATTTAAAGCAGTAATAATAATTAATACAACAACAGTTTTCAAAATGATATTCAAAAAAATACTATCATTTAAGTTAACTTTTTTAAGAACAATAATTAAAAGTATTACCAATATTATAGAAGGAGTTATAACTCCTATAGTTGATATTAATGAGCCTAAAAATCCACTTAATTTATAACCAATAAAAGTTGCTGAATTAATAGCTATCGGCCCTGGTGTTATTTGTGCAATAGAAATAAGATTAAAAAAATCTTCTTTAGAAATCCAATTATATAAATCTACAAAATCATGATATAAAAGACTTATAATAGTATATCCACCTCCATATGCAATTAACCCAATCTTAAAAAATATAAAGTATAATTTTATTAACATAATTTATAAATTCTAAATAAAAATTTTTTATATTTTTTAATAAAAAAAATATAAGAAATATAATTAAAAAATTAAATAAAGAATCAATTTTTAATGAAGAATATTAATTTATTTTAAATATTCTTTAAATACTTTTGATTTTAAAAAAAATATAATTACACCTAAAATCAATAAAATTATTGGATTAATTTTCAAATAATAATATATAAAAACTAAGAAAAAGGTACAAGCTAAGGAAAAAGGATCCCAATTTTTTTCTTTTAACAATTTATAACTTAAATTTATCATAACAGCAGTAAGACAAACCTTAACACCATAGAGAAACTCATTAATTATTTTATATTTAATGAAGTTTTCATAATAGATAGATATAATTAATATTATTAAAAAAGGTGGTAAAATAACTCCTATTCCAGAAAAGAAAGCCCCCCAAAAACCAGCTATTTCATAACCCAATATTAAAGATATATTAAAAGCTATCACTCCAGGAATAGCTTGTGATTTAGCAACTATATAATAAAACTTACTCCTTTCAATAAATTTAAAATTATTAACAATTTCATCTTCAATAACAGGTATCATAGCATAACCACCACCTATTGTTAAAGAAGAAATTTTAAAAAACATAAAAAAAAGTTTAATAATGTTTTTACTTTTCATGAAAAACATATACACCATCCCAATCACTAGGTGGTGGATTATCCTTATAATATTTGCATCTATCTATGTAAATCAAAGATGGGCCATCTTCATTAATTTCATATGCTTGAGCAAAATAATTTATTGCTTTATCCCAATCTCTTGATTTATAATAACTTAAGCCTTTTTTATAAAGCTCAATAACTTTTTCAAGAGTACTATCTATTTTTTCAAAAGGTTGATAGATAGCAAAAGGAATATTTTTTCCTTTTGGTCTTATCAAATCAAGTTCCCTTGTAGGAAAATGTTTTTCTATATAAACTTTAGTATACTCTGAAATTAGAATTGGGACTTTATAAGCTTTAGTTAAGCCTTCAAGTCTAGATGCGGTATTTACAGGATCTCCTATAACCGTATAATCTACTTTTTGCTCTGAACCAATATTTCCAGCAATTACCTCTCCTGTTGAAATTCCAACTCCTATTTTAAATTTTACCTTACCAAGTTCTTCTTGTTGTTTATTAAACTCTTTTAATACCTCAATCATTTGAAATCCAGCTTTAACACAATTTAAAGCATCATTTTCATGAACTATTGGAGCACCAAAAACTGCCATTATAGCATCACCTATAAATTTATCTATTATTCCATTATTAGCTATGATTTTATCTACCATAAAATTAAAATACCGATTAAGTGACTTTACCAGTTCATCAGCTTTCATTGATTCTGATATTGTAGTAAAATCTCTTATATCTGAAAATAAGATAGTACAAATTTGTTTATTTCCAATTAAAATTGAAGCATTAGTAGATTTAATTTTTAACATTTGATCTACTACTTCTTTTGGTACATATTTCTGAAAAACAGTTCTTACTCTCTTTTCGTTTTCTTTTGCTATAATAGCTTTATAAGCATAATTTTTAACAGCATTATAAGCTTGATTTAATGATTCTATCATTATATTAAATGAGGCAGATAAATTTCCAATTTCATCATTATAATAAACTTTTACTTTTTTATTCAAATCATTGGTTTCTATAATATCGTTTATTGTCCCATTTAGAGCTTTAATAGGAAAAGTAATTTTGCTAATAACAAAAGATAATACTAAAAAAATAAAGATAATAGTTATGATTCCAACAACTAAAATTTGTATTCTAATTTTTTCTGTTTCTGAATAAAAAGTTTTAGCTTCTTCTGATATAACAATATACCATTTCCATGGAGAAAAGGAAATATACATACCTACTCTTTGTACATTATCAGATTTATATTCTATCCATCCAAATTCATTTTTAATTATTTTATTAAAAAGTTCAGAATTTTTTATATTTGCTCCTTTATTTCTTGGAGAAATTACTACAAAACCCTCAAAACTAATAACCTCAATATATCCAGTTTTAGATAATTTAATAGTTCTAGAATACTCCTCTATACCATCATAAGTTTTTTTTAACATTTCCTGATCATTCAATAGATTTGTTTCTTCTAAAATATCATATTGATAAGAAATATTCTTATACATATCTTCAAGTTTAAAAGAAAGAAACTCTTTAGCTACCTTAGTTATACCATCATTTGCGGTTTTTGTAGATAAAACTGCTATAAAAAGTAAAGGAAAAACTATCAATGGAATAGTAACTGATAAGATTTTCTTTTGTATATTCATATACATTCTCTTGAAATTATAATTATATATATATAATTCTATATTTTTTTCTAATTTCAAGCAAAAATAAAAAATAATTAATATATAATTTTTTTAATTTATTCTAAACTATTTTTAATCTCCCTTTTTAATATAATTCTGATAATACTTCTAGCTATAAAAAACATTATTATTAAAATAAAAATTAAATAAAATTTAATATCAAAAAAATTATTTTCAAAATTATAATTTAGTAATTGATCATTATAATTGTTATTAAAGATAATAATAATAAATTGAAAAAAATTGATTAAAAAATGGAATATTGTAGTGTACCATAAGTTTTGAGTTTCTACAAAAACATAACAAAAAGATAATGAAATTATTATTAAGTAAGGTATTCTAACAAAATCAAAATGTAAAAAAGTAAAAAAGAAAGAGGAAGATAAAAAATAAAAAAAATAAAAATTTTTTTGGTTAAAATTTTTTGAAAATAAGGAAAATAAACCTCGGAAATAAAATTCTTCTGAAATCGGAGCAAGTATCACAATGAATAAAAAAGAATATATTTTAGAATAATTAATAAAATCAAAAATATTTTTTTGATAACTTTCTGAACTCATTAAACCATTTAAAAACATTATACTAATAATCATTTGTAGAAAAATAGCAAAAACTAAAGATAAAAATAAGAATTTTATTGAACTTATTAAAGTCTTTAATTTGATAAAAGAATAAAAAGGGATTTTCTTCTCTTTAAAAATCAAAAAAACAAAAGGAACTAAAAAAATTAATACAAACTGCAATAATAATAATTTAATAATAGAATTTTCTTTATTTTTTAAATTAAAAATAAAACTCCATAATTTTTCAAAGTTAAAATTAAAAATTATAAGGAAAAAAAATATTATAATAGTTAAAAAAATTAATGGTGTTAGAATTAGAAAAATATTAAAAAATAAATTTTTTTTATTCATATTTTTTATAAATAATTTAACTATTTTATAATTTTATTATATAATATATATATTGTATAATACCTTATTAATAATTAAAAAATATTAATTAAAAATCTTCAAATTTAAAACATAAAAAATTAAATTTTTTTATTTTCATCTATCAAAGGAGCAAAAATAAACCTCATTAAATATTTCTTTAATAAATTAAGATCCTTTTTGGTTATATAAGGTGATGTAAAAATTCTATTAAAAAGTCTTTTGAACTTTTCAACATCATTTCGAATAAATAGTTTTTTTCTCTTAGAAGCTTCAATAATTTCTTCAAAAAATTTTTCCTTATCTTTAGTTGTCGCTAACTTAAATATACTTTCTACCTCAAAATTTAATCCAGAAACTATTTTTTTTGATTCTTTCATTTCATGATCTTTTTTAATTAAACAATTTTTATATTGTATATTCTCAATATAGTATATTTCACTAAGAATAATACAAACTGCTTGTGCTAAATTTAAAGATGGTGATTCAGGATTTGTGGGTATATATAAAAGTTTTTCGCATTTTTGAATAATAGAATCCTCAAGTCCTGTACTTTCTTTTCCAAAAATAAGAGCTACAGTAAAATTTTGATTATTTAACTTATTTTCCATTATTGAATTGTAAAAATTCTGGAAAAATTCTTTGTGATTTGAAGATATTTCTCTATCTTTACCTGATCTTCGAGTGAAGGCTACCACAATATGTGGTTTTTCATTAAATAAAAAATCATCAAAATCTTTGTAAACTACTCTATTTTCAAATATTCTTTTGCCTAAATCAGTATGAGCCATCCACTTACCTTCAGTTTCATCTTTCCATAATGGATTAACTAAAATAAGTCTATTAAAATCAAAATTTCCCATTAATCTTGCAATTGAACCAACATTTCCTGAAAATTCATTTTCAACAATTACTACCAGATATTTTACATTACTCATAAAACTCACTTAAGAAGGTAATAAAAAACATACAATTTAAGTTTTATAAATTAAAAAAAATTATTTAATAACTTATTAATAAATATTTCAAATGCTTCTTGTCTATGAGAAACTAGATTTTTTTCACTAATTTGTAGCTCAGCTAAGGTTTTTTGTAATTCAGGTACATAAAAAATAGGGTCATAACCAAAACCATAGTTACCTTTAGGATCAGTAAGGTAACCAAAAATATAACCATTAGCTTCTATCTCTTTTTCTTCTGACTTAAAGTAAATAGAAGTTGTAAAATATGAAAAAAAGTAATAATCATTATATAACTTGCAGAATTTTTCTTCCAATATTAGATTTTTTAATTTATTTAAACTTTTGTTATCTTTATTTTCTTTAAACAGCTCTTCTAAAAAATTAAACAAAAAATTTTTATAATCAAACTTAATTTCATCAAAAACAGCATTTTTCAAATAATAAACTAAATTCAACAAAATTTTATTTCTTTCTTCAGTTTCATCTATAAAACAAAACCTTTTAGAAAAAACCCCAGGTAATATTGATATATCTTTCTCATAAAGAGCAAAATTAAAAAAATCCATTATTTTATTACTAATTAAACCAAAATTATTAAGAATATTTTTAGTTTCAATATATTTTAAAAAATTTTTTAACAAATTATTAATAAAATAATCCTTACCAAAATTTTTAATTGAAAAAGTTAATAATAAATTAGTCAATCCTGAATCTTCTCCAATAACTGGCTTTTTAAACTTTTCAAATATATATTCACATTTGATTTTAGCATTTTCATTAAATGTTTTTCCACTTTCTTCAATATCTTCATAAAATGAAAGATCAGAAAGATTTATAAATTTTAAATTATAAATTATATCATTTTTATTATTAAAAAAACTTTTTAATTTATTATTAACTTCATCAATTTTATGTTTATTTTGTGTTGCAAAAATTATTTCCATCCAATTACCCTTTTTATTTCTAAAATATTTTACCAATATCTTATTATATAACCAAATGTATCCATAATACTATTATTGTCATAAATTAATTTGTAAAACAAATAACTTCTCATAATTTTTTTAATATAGATTTGTGTCTCAGAAATATTTATAAATTCAGTATCCAATAAAGTATAAAAAGATCTATTTTGAAATAGTCTTTTTATTCTATTTGGACCTCCATTATAAGCAGCAAAAGAGAGCCCTTTAGAATTTAATGTTAAATAAACTTGATTTAAATATTTAATTCCTAAAATAATTGAAGTTTCTGGTTCTGATAGTTTATTAATAAAATCTTTATCATATTTATAAGCTTTTTTATAATATAAATAATAAGCTGTTGATGGCATTAATTGCATAAGTCCAATAGCTCCTGCAGGAGAAACAGCATCTTTTTTAAAATATGATTCTTCTCTTAATAAAGACAATATTTCAAAAGAATCAAAATATTTTTCGACATTATTTTTATCAATTAGATCCATAAAAAAGTACGGAAAAGAAAAAATATATTCATATAAATTAGATGAAGCTATAAAATTAAGAAAAATATTCAATATTTCTTCATCAAAATAGAAGGAGTTGTTTAAAAATAAATTCAAATCTTTTTTAGTGGAAAAAATTTCATCCTTTGTATGAATGTCTTTTTTTTCTTTAATCAAAAGATTTTTATCACTCATAGAATAAATTTTGTTTTTTATCTTTAAGAAAAATAAAGAATTATCTCTAAAATTAATATAAAAGTTTTTAGATTTTTCATTGAAGATTAAATTTTGATAATAAACGGAATAATTTAAATTTCCAATAAAAAAACCAAAATTCCTATTTATCTCATATAATTTAATTTTATCATCAGATAAAGAAGATAAATAATTAATAATATTGATAAACCTATCAGAAAATCCATGATTAACTAGTATTTTAAGCAAATCTATAAATTTACTAATTTCTTCGTTATTAAAATTATATTTTTCTTTTAGGATATTTTTAATTAAATGTTCTATTTTATTTTTATTAAAAAAATCTTCTAAATCTTTATAAAAGAAATGTTCAAATTTATTAATTATATCTTTGCTCTCATCAAAAAATATCTTTTCTAAATTTATAAATTTTTCATCACTATATAGCGAGTTAATAATACCGTATGATAATATTGAATAATAATAATTTCCACCACAAACATAAGCTAAAGCTAAATAATCAAAAAATAAATTATATTCCCCCTGCAATAAATTTATAAGAGCTAAAAAGTAAAATATTTTTGATATATTAGATAAATTAATTAAATTAATATTTAAAAAATAATTTAATATTTCATACTCTAAATTTTCGAGACTAGTAAAATAACTATAAATTTTTTCTTCTGTTAAATTTATAATATCAACATTTTTTATTCTCAGCTTTTTGTTCTTTTCTAATTGATCTGCAATTGATTTATTTATCTCTTCAGATATTTTTGTATGTAAGAATAATTTTAATTTATTTGTCCTTTCAAAAGAATACAAAGAATTATCTTCTTTTTTATCAGTATATTTCGAGAATATAATTTCATAAAAACCTTTTAAGATTTCATAATATGTATTAATAAATTCTATATATTTAACATCTATTTTTTTTATCATTTCATTTATATATTTTTCTTCTTCTAATTTTGAATTTTCTTGATCATTATTTGCTTTCTTTTGTTTATTAATTAAAGAAGATAAATAATCAACATTTCTTTGAGATAAAATTAAGTATGGATTTCCATTTATATTTTTAAATATATTATAAGCATTTTCATACTTTTTCAACTTTAATAATAATAAACCTTTAATGTAATATAAAAAATTACTATCAAGTTTATCTGACTCTTCTAAATTATTAATATAGTTAAGAAACTCATTAATCCTATTTTCATCCCAAATCTTCTCTTCAGAATATAAATCTTGTAATTCATTAATAAAATTATATATACTAATTTTAGAAATTTCACCTTTTTTAATTTTATTAAAATATTGAGATTCATAAAATTTACTGCAATAGTCATTAAAATAATTATAAACATTTTCTATTTTTATACTAGAATTACAATCTATGACTAATAAAAACAAAAGTAAAAAAAACAATTTTAATAATTTATTAAAATTTCTAAAATTCATAATAAAAAATTATAATTAAATTTTTTGTCTTTTATAATTATCTTTTCGTTAAAGCAAATTTACATTTAAATCTTTTTATTGCAATTAATTTTATTTAGTAGATTTACAAACCTAAATGTTATTTAATTATGTAAAATTAATGTTGACTATTTTATAAATAGAATTATTTTTTTTTTGATATTTTAAAAATAATTAAAACTTATTAAATTATTATTTTTAGAAAATAGATTTGAAATATAGCATCAAAATTTATTATTCTTTAATTAAACATTTTATTATTTTTTAGAGGATATTATGAGTATAAATATAAAAATAGTTAAAAATAAAAAAGATTATCTTGATTTTATAAAAATTCCTTTCAAAATTTATTCAAAAAATAAATTTTGGGTTCCACCACTTATAAATTATGAATTTAAGAATCTTTATCCTTATAAAAACCCTTTATATAATTATTGTGAAGCTACTCTTGCAATTGCTTATAAAAACAATGAACCTGTAGGAAGAATAGCTTGCATTATTAATAATAAAGAATGCCAAATGCTAGATCAAAAAATAGTCAGATTTTCAAGGATTGAATTTATCGATGATTATGAGGTATCATCTGCTTTATTAAAATTTGCTGAAAGTTGGGCTACTGAAAAAAAAGCAACCATAATTCATGGACCATTAGGTTTTACAAATTTTGATCATCAGGGATTATTAATATATGGTTTTGATAAAATACCAACTGTTGCATCTGTTTATAATCATCCATATTATGAAGACCATATTCTCAAAATGGGTTACCAAAAAGAGATAGATTGGGTAGAATATAGATTTCCAGTTCCAAAAGAAATTCCTGAAGTTGCAGAAAGAGTTGCAAATGCTGTAAAAAAAAGATATAATATAGAGGTTTTAAATTTTAATAGAATAGAAGATATTTTACCTTATACAAAAAGTATATTAAAAATAATAGAGGAAACATACAAAGATATATATAGTTCAACTTTAATGGATGAAGTAACCGTTAACAGGTACATAAAAGATTATTTAGCAAAGTTGAATCCTGAATTTATAAAAATAGCTGTCAATAAAAATAAATCAGTAGTTGGCTTTGTTATAGGAATGCCATCATTGTCTGAATCTTTGCAAAGAATTAAAGGAAATCTTTTCCCGTTCGGTTTTATCAAAGTTTTAGACGCTATAAAGAAGCCTAAATATCTTGATCTTTATTTAGGAGCTGTCACTCCTCTTATGCAAGGGAAAGGAATCCCAGCTCTTCTTATGATAGAAATGACTAAAACTTGTATAAAAAATAAAATAAAATATGTTGAGACAAATTCAGAATTGGAAACAAATACTAAAGTTCAAAGCAACTGGAAATATTTTAATACAGAGTTACATAAAAGAAAAAGATGTTTTATAAAATATCTGACATAGAGCAAAAAAAAATAAAAATTTTAATAATAAAAATATCATCAGCAGGTGATATAATTCATTCAACGGCAGTTATAACAGGTTTGTATAAATATCTACTAAATTTAAAAGATTTGGAAAATAAGAAAGGTAATAACTTTGATTTTCAAATAGACACAGTAATCGATCCTCAATATTTAAAATTAGTCCAGGATTTAAATATTTATACTAATTTTTTTTTCTATGATGAGATAAAATATATCAAAATTTTATCAATTATAAGAAAAAAACCCTACCTTATTTTTAAAAACTTATACTTAATATTTAAAGATATAATAAAAGTGATAAATACAATTAATAAAATTAATTACGATTTTATTTTTGATCTTCAAGGTATTGAAAAATCATTAATCTTTTATTTTCTTTGTAAAGGAAAATATAAAAATTGTAAATGGAGTCTACCATACAAATATTTAAAAGAAAATAAATCAATGCATGCTGTTGATGCAATGGCAATTGTAATAAAAAAGTATTTCAAAGAATTCACTCCCAATAAAATAACAATTAATATTAAAGAAAATCTAATATTAAATAGACTCAAAAATAACAAAAAAGATTTTATAATAAAATTAATTGAAAATGGAAATTATGTTACTTTTTCGCCATTCACAAGATGGAACTCAAAAAATTTACCACTAATTTATTATATAATATTTTCATACTACTTAAAAGAAAAGCATAATATTAATTCGATTTTTTTAGGCTCTAAATCAGAAAGAGAAATATTTTTAAATTTTTTAACAGATCTTTTAAAAGATCCAGAAAATTTTTTAGTCCAATATTACAAATCAAATATTGTATTAAATAATTCTACTAATTTTTTAATAAATTTTTTAAATATTGACTTAAAATCTTTTATAAAAATTATTGAAAATGATACTCAAAAATTTAATTTTTTTAATAATTTTGAAAACTATTTATTAAATAACAATGCTTTTATTCTTATTGGACTACTTGATTTAGATGAAGTGCCATTAATTATTAAAAATTCAAACTTCTTTGTAGGATCAGATTCAATGAATCTTTTTATTGCAGATTCCCTAGAAGTTAAAAATTTAGCTTTTTTCGGACCTACATTTCCCGAAAGAGTTGCTCCATATAATACAAAAAACACACAAAAATCTTTTATATATCAAAAAAAAGAGTTAGATTGTATAAAATGTTATAAAAGAGATTGCCCAAAATTAAAAAATGATTTTATGAGATGCTTATATGAAGTTAATTTTAATGAAATTATTAGAATTTTTGATAAATTAATTAATTAAAATTTATTAAAAATATAAATTAAATAATAAAAAAATAAATATAATAATTTTATTAATAATTAAAAAATAAAAAATAATTTTTAACAGATTTAATTAGTGGAGGTAAAATGAAATTTGATGTACTTAAATGGGATAAAGAAACCAGAAAATTAAAAATAATCGATCAAACACTTTTACCTATCGAAAAAAAAATAATAGAACTAACAAAAACTGAAGAAGTAATAGAAGCTATTAAAAAATTAAAAGTTAGAGGTGCTCCTCTTATTGGTGTTGCTGCAGGATTCGGTGCAGTTATAAGTTATTATGAAGTTATAAAAGAATTAAAAATCAATATTGATAATGACAACATCTCAATAGATAAAATTAATAATTATTTAGATAAAATAAAGGACAAATTTTTAGAAAAGATTAATCTTATTAAATCTTCAAGACCAACAGCTTACAATATGTTTTTTATATTAGATCAAATAATTACATATTTTAACGATATGATATTAAGTTTTAAGTCTTCTTATCAAAACACTATCTTTAAAAAATCTGATTTTAATAATTTTATTGAATATATAGGACTTAATCTACAAAAAAAAGCTCAGTTTTTCCAAAGTGAAGATGAAAGTTTATGTGAAAAAATTGGAGAATATGGAATAAACCTCATTAATGATGGAGACACAATTTTAACACATTGTAATGCTGGTTCTTTAGCAACTAGTGCATGGGGTACTGCTCTTGCTCCTATTTATAAAGCTTTTGAAAAAGGTTATAATATTACTGTTTATTGTGATGAAACAAGACCTTTACTACAAGGAGCAAGGCTTACTTCCTACGAGTTAAATGAAAAAGGTATTAATACTTATGTAATTTGTGATAATATGGCAGGATATTTAATGCAATTAAAAAAGATAGACAAAATAATAGTAGGAGCTGATAGAATATGTAAAAATGGTGATTTTGCAAATAAAATAGGGACATATTCAATAGCTGTATTAGCTAAATATCACAACATTCCATTTTATGTTGCAGCTCCCTACACAACTTTTGATTTAAAACTGGAAGAAGGGAAACAAATCCCTATAGAAGAAAGAGATAAAAATGAAATAATTTTTAGTTTTAATAAACAAATAGCTCCTTTAAATATTAATGTATTTAATCCAGCTTTTGATATAACTCCAAATCAACTTGTATCTGCTTTTATTACCGATAAAGGAATCTTTTATCCACCTTATAATTTTGAAAAATTAATATAAAAAATATTAATATTTTAATCTTTTTGATTAAAATTTTTAATGTATTTATTTTTAAAAAATATTATTCTTATTTTAGTTATAAAAATCATTAATTAAGCTAAAATTTGATGAAAATATCTATTTTATTATTTTATTTTGCAATTAATTTTTTTATTTTGTTATTAAAGATTTCTTATTATTAGTTTATGAGTACAACAAATTTATTAAATGATTTATTAAATAAAGTTGAATCCTTAAAAATATATAATATCGAAAAAATTAAAAAAGCTATAGATTTTGCTCAAAGAAAACACGAAGGGCAGAAAAGGCTTTCTGGGGAAGATTATATTACTCATCCAATAAATGTAGCAATGATTTTATTAAACTTAAAAATGGATGAAGATACTATTATAGCTTCAATACTCCACGATATACTTGAAGATACAGAAACAACTGAAAAAGAGATAATAGAAAATTTTTCAGAAAATATTTTAAAACTTATTCAAGGTGTAACAAAAATAAGCACTATTAAATCTTCATACAAATATGTCAAAGAAGAATATAACTTGAGAAATTTCATTTTAGCTTTTATAGATGATATACGTATTCTTTTTATTAAACTAGCAGATAGGTTGCATAATCTACAGACTTTGCAATATCAACCTCCTCTTAAAAGAATCCAGATAGCAAAAAATACGCTTGAACTATATGCTCCACTAGCTGAAAGAATAGGAATAGAGTGGATTAAAAATGAACTTGAAGATAGAAGCTTATACTTTCTAGATCCTAAAATGTATCTTTATATAAAAAATTTAATTGCTCAAAAAAAGAATGAAAGAGAAAAAGAAATAAATGAAATAATTAATGAAATAGATCAGTTAATTCAAAAACATAATTTAAAAAATTACCAAATTAAAGGAAGAGTAAAACATTTTTATTCAATTTATAGAAAAATGAAAGAAGAAAATAAAACTTTCGAAGAAATTTTTGATTTAATAGGAGTAAGAATACTTGCAAATACTGTAAATGATTGCTATACAATTTTAGGAATAATTCACAATAACTACAAACCTATAACAGGAAGATTTAAAGATTATATTGCTTTACCAAAAAATAATCTTTATCAAAGTTTACATACAACAGTCATAGATAATAAAAAAAGAAAACTTGAAATACAAATAAGAACTTTTGAAATGGATAAGGTAGCTGAATATGGTATAGCTGCTCATTGGATCTATAAAGAAAATATAGAAGATATAAATCAAATAAAAGAACAAATTAATTTAATAAATAAAATTAAAAACTGGCAACAAAATGATTTTGATGCAAACCAAATTTTAAGCAATATAAAATCTGAAATTTTAAAAGAGGATATATTTATTTTTACTCCAAAAGGTGATGTTGTACAGTTACCAAAAGGATCAACTGCTTTAGATTTTGCCTTTGCTATCCACACTGAAATAGGACTAAAAGCTATTGGAGCTAAAATAAATGGTAAACTCTCACCATTAAGAAAAGAATTAAAGAATACGGATGTTGTAGAGATAATTACATCTGAAAAAAAACTTCCTTCAACAGATTGGTTAACTTTTGTAAAAACCAAAAAAGCAAAATCAAAATTAAAAAGTTATTTTAATAAATTGAAGCTTTTAAACAAAGACAATTCAATTATTATTAATTCAAAAACTTTACAATATATTGACAATATTTTAAACCAGACACCTAAAAGTGATTTTAAAAATAAAACTACAAATTATGATCTTAACAAAAACATTTCCTCTAAATTATTAAATAAATCTGAAATTTTAAGTAAAGAAGAACATAATATTAAAACTATAACAGATTCAAATCAAATGATAAAGTCTTTTCAGATATATATAAATAAAGAAAAAAACATAGATTATGAGTTTGCTAAATGTTGCAATCCAATGCCTGGAGATCATATAAAAGGGATTGTTTCTATCAGAAAGAAAAAAATTATAATACACAGATCAAATTGTGAAAATCTTATTAATATTAAAAATAGAAATAAACTATTTGATGTTGAATGGTCAGAAGAATTTAAATATTATTTTGCTAAATTTAATATAACTGGTAAAGGAAATTCAACCTATGTTTTAACTGAAATAATATCTTCTATAGATAAATCAAATTTAATACTTGAACATCTCAACTTTCATGTAAAACCCTTTGATAAGGTTGTTTGCTATATAATATTAAAATCAAAAACAAATGAAAATATTTCGCATTTTGAATCATTACTTTCAAAATCTCAATACATAATTAATTTTAAAAGAGTTAATTAAAAAATTTGTAAACAAAATTAATTCTTAATTTTTATTAAAATTTTTATTTTTTTATTAAAATTTAAATATTGAAATAATAAGTTTTTATGATATTTTAATTTTAACAAAATAATATTATTTATTTTAATTAATTATTAAAAAATATTATGTCTTCACTAATACTATTTATAAATTTTTTCAGAGCAGGAGGAAAAGATGAAAATTTGGGTTGATAAAGATCTATGTATAGGTTGTGGAGTATGTACCTCAATGGCACCAGATTGTTTTGAACTAAATGATGATGGTAAAGCTCAAGTAATTGAGGGTTGTGACTTTACAAGTTGCGATATTGATGAAGTTATTAATTCATGTCCTGTTGAAGCTATTAAAAAAGAATAAATTTTTCATTTTAGTATTTCAAATATATACTATCTATAAATTTAAATTCTTCTAAAAAATAAATTTTATCGATTTTGTTAATTTCAAAAAAATTTTTTTGAAAAAGTGAAGTTTTTATTTTAATTCCTGTTTTGGAAAAAATTCCAATTTTTTGATTCATATGATTTAATTTATCATCAAAATATAGAACTGCTTTATATTTTATATTGTTTCTATCAATAATTTCTATATTATCTTTCAGTATTCTAACTGATTTGTCTTTTTTTGAATCATATTTACCATCATTATTTAAATCAAAGTAAATATATAAAGAATAATAATAAAACAAAAAATCATAATAATAAGAAAGATTATTCAAGTTTTCATTAAAAATAAATTCAAACGTATATTCATTAATTATATTTAACTTATAGGTTTTATTAAATAAATTTATATCCTCAAAAACTTGATCGATAGTTATTTTTTCATATGGCTTAATAATAAAATCTTTATAAAAGAAAGCTTTAATTTTAAATTGGAATTCCTGATTTTCATTAAAAGTCCATTCTTTAGTTAATATACTATAATAAAAATACTTTCCTGGAACAAGCTTTAATTCTAACTGTTCTTTATTTATATTTTCAATATCCCATATTTTAGAAAAAACTGGTTTATATTTTGAATCAACTATTGTAAAAATAATTTTTATCTTATCATTTTCGTTATAAATATTCTTATTATTGTCAATATTCAAAGATACATTCAATATAGCATTTGGTGAACAAATAACTTCAAATGAATTTGAGCAGGAATATAATAAAAAAAATAAATTTAAAAAATAAATAAAATAAAATTTATTTAATTTAATATTAATTCTTTTCATAGAATTATTCTTAATTATAAAATTTTATATTATTATACTAAATTTTTTAAAAAAAATTTCAATACTTTTATAAAAATTTTTTGAATAAAATTTTTGATTAAAATATTTAGAGAAATATTTTTTTTATTTATTTCATTATTGTTTATTTTAGATATTAATTAAAAGAATTGAAAAATTTGAAAATTTTACAAATTCCCAAAAAAGTTTAAAAAAATAGTTTCCTTTGATGATTTAAAATAAAAATCATCAAGAAATTGATCATATGAAAATGATTTATTAATAACTATAGAAAAAGAATAATAATAGAGATTTTTAAAAATATTTTCGTTAATCTTAAAATTTTCATCAAAAAAATAAACACTTAAATTCTGGTTTCCATTTTTGTCATAAAATATAAACTTTTTTAATTCTTCCTCAAAAACTTCAATATTATAAAAACCAAAAGAAAAATTATTGGATAATCTTTTAAAATTAATTCCTACTTCATAATCTAAAGAACTAAAAATATAGTTATTAGTATCTTCTTTAAATTCTATTAAATACTCTTCTTCTAAAAGCCTTACAAGAGATATTTCTTTTATTTTACTTATTTCAAACCTTAAATCTAAAAAAATTTGATAATTCTTAAATACTCTATCATTCTTAGAATATATATTTAATTTCAAATTATTAAAATAATTTTTTTTACTAAATTCATTTCCAATATCAGTAAAATAAACAGTATCATTTACAAGTCTTAAAAAATAATATGAAGGATTTTTAAATAAATTTTTTATTGTATAATTTTTCTTAATAAAACTAGATGTATAAATATAATTTAAATCATTTTTTATCTCTTCTGGTTGTATTTCTTCAATATATATATTTTCTACATATGAATCTTTATCAAAAAATGATTCAATATAAAATATTATTACTTTTTGGTCTCTTGTTATAGTTGTTGAGAACCTTCCATCATTATCTGTCCATACCTCTTTCAATAAACCTGCTGATTTAATATAAATTATTGATTTTGAAAGAGGTACTTTATCCTTGTAAAATATACCATTAAACGGAACTTCCTTCTGTGTATTCTTAATTGGCGATAAATTTATAGATAAATTTATCAATTTTTTTCTTTTAAGCTGTATTATAACCCTTTCAAAACCATCTTTATTTATTAATAAATACATTGGAAAATTATTGTAAAAGATAGTTTTAAATACTCCATCTTGACTTGTAACTCCAATTAAACTATTTTTATCATCATAAATTTGAGTATTTTCTAAAGGACATCCAATATCAGAATAAATATTTAAAACTATTTCTATTTTTTCTCCACCATATATATCATTTATATTTACTAAAAAAATAGATAATGATAAAAAAAATATAATACTTATCTTTTTAATTTTCATTTTTTTTATAAAAGTATTTAAAGCAAAAAATAAATTCATAAATTTTTCCTGTTTTTTATTTATTTTTCGATTAAAAATATTATTTGATTAGTCTATCATATTTATCTTCAATTCTTACAATATCATCTTCTTCAAGATAATCACCTATTTGGACTTCTATAAATACTAAACTTTCTTCATTTTCATTTATTATTCTATGTAATTGTCCTTTTTGAATAAAAAAATGATCTCCTTTCTTGCAATTCATCTTTTTATCACCTAATTGTATAATTGCAGAACCTTTTACAATAATCCAATGTTCATCCCTTTTATTATGAAATTGAAGAGATATAGATTCACTTCCAAAAACTTCAATCCTCTTTATTTTATAACCATCATCAGAATTGAATATTTCAGTAAAAATTCCCCATGGTCTCTTTATTGTTTTATGATATTTTAAATAATCTGTATTTATAAGCATATTTTCATTTTGAATATTATTTTTATCTGAGTAATTTTTTTTATTAATAAAATTAATAAACTCTTTTATATTTGAACTTGTATCTTTCTTTGATATATATAAAATATCCTTCATATCAACAATAATAATATTTTGAATTTCATTTATAATATAAATTTTTTCATCTCCAAAAATTAATATCTCATCTTTATCTTTTTTATTTATCAATATATTTTCATCCTCTTTTTTATTTCTATTTAATTCCAATTTTTCATTACAATAACCATAAAGAGTTACTTCTTTATCTTTAATTAAATATGCCTTACTTCTTTTAATTTCATTATTATTAAAAAAGTTTGAACTAAAAAAGGGAACTATACTTTTGTTTTTACATAACTCTAATATAGATTCAAATGTGCCAAGATCAGACCAATTACAATCACAATATACTGTCTTAATTTCAGAGATTTTTTCACAAATTGCTTTATCAAAAGACAAAGGACTAAAGGTAGAATATATATTTTTAATTTTCTCTTCATTAAATATTTGATTATTATTATTATTTTTATCAACTAATTCATTTAATTTAATAAGTTCTTTATAAATATTAGGATATAAATTGTTTATTTTATTATAAATAAAAGACTTTTGAAAAATAAATATACCTGAGTTCCAAAGAAAATTCCCACTTTCTAAATATCTTAAAGCATCTTTATAATCGGGCTTTTCATAAAATGCTTTGCAATTATAAATATCACCATTTTGAAAAATATTATTTAAATTTTCTTTTACAAATTCAATATATCCATATCCCGTTTCAGGTCTATCTGGTTTTATTCCTATTAAAATTAAATTATTATTAACACTTTGGATACCTTTTTTTATACAATAATTAAAATTTTCTTCATCTCCAATAAAATGATCAGAGGGTAAACAGACAACAGGTTCATCATTTTTTATATAACTTAATGTATAGCAAATTGCATAAAAAGTATTTTTCCCTTCTGGTTCATAAATAATTTTTACATCTGGGTAATTTTTAATAATATGATAAAATAGATCTCTATGATTTTCTGAACCAACTACATATATTGTTTTTTCTAAATCTACTTTTTTTATTCTTTCAATTGTTGCTTCTATAAAATTTTTACAACCAAATATATTTATAAATTGTTTTGGGTAATTTTCTCTTGTAAGTGGAAATAATCTTAAACTTTTCCCACCAGCCATTATAATAAAATTCATATAACTAAATCCTTATAAGTAAAATTATATACAAAGACATATAAAACTTTAATTATTAAAAAAAATTATGATTAAAATAATTTACTAAAAAATAATATTATAATGATCAACTAAAAATTTAAAAAACTCAAATCCATATTTTAATGCACTTTCATCAGGATTAAAATCTTTTGTATGTAAAGATTGTAGAATACTTAACCCAGGATTTTTAACACCAAGAAAAAAGTAAATACCTTTTCCAATATCTCTAATAAAATATGATATATCATCAGCAACCATTACTTTTTTGGTTAATTTTACTTTTGGTAAATTTAATCTATTTAAATTATAGAACTTTATATTTTTTTTATTATTTAGAAAATCCATTAATTTTTTTGAAAGTAAAAAATCATTAACAATAGGAATATAATCTGAAAGAATTAAAAAATCAGATTCTGCTCCATACAATTTTGAAAGATTTTCTAAATATTCTTTTGAAAATATTAATATTCTTTCTTTTATCTCATCCTTAAAATATCTTAAAGTTCCACCTATTTCAAGGACCGAAGGAATAATATTGGATTTATTTGCACCACTAATCTTCCCACAAGTAATTAGAGCAAGTTCATCAGCTTCTATTTTCCTAGTTATAAAATTTTGGACTTGCAAATACCAATCTGAAAATATAGATACAAGATCTGAAGTTTCATGAGGATAAGCACCATGTCCACCTTTCCCTTTTAATTTAATCAAAAATTCTACAGAACCAGCCCAAGCCTCTCCCTCACAAAATGCAACATAACCGGTTTCAAGTGAAGGCCATACATGAAAACCAAAGATAGCTTCAGGTTTTCCAAAAATTTCCCACAATCCACAATTAAGCATTAGTTGAGCACCACCACTACCTTCCTCTCCTGGTTGAAAGATAAACAAAAGAGAACTATCAGGTTTGTGGTTTTTAAAATATATTGCAAGATTCAAAATAATAGACATATGAAAATCATGGCCACATGCATGCATATATCCATCATTTTTTGAAGTAAAATCCAAATTTGTTTCCTCTTTTATTGGTAGTGCATCCATATCAGCTCTAAAGCATAAAAGAGGCTCTTTATTATTTCCTTCAATATAAGCAATTATACCAGTTTCTGAAATTCTTCTATACTCTATCTTATTTTCTTCCAAAATACTTATTATATAATTTGCCGTATTAAACTCTTTTAAAGATGGTTCAGGTATTCTATGTAAAGACCTTCTTATTGATACAAGTAAATCAAAAAAATACTCCTCAATTTTATTATTTTTATTATTAATCTCTTTTTTATCCATAATTATTTGCTCTTATAACCTTTAATTTTTATATAAAGATTTATTACAGTTTTATTTTCAAAAATGTAACTCTTAAATATATTTTTGTTATATGTCTTATTTTAAAAATGAAGTTAATCAAAACTTAAAAAAAATTTATTTATGTTCAAATCCTTTTATAATTTTAACAATATAATCCCCTATTCTTTTTTCTGCTTCATAAGTTAAAGCCCCAATATGAGGTGTTAATAAAATTTTATGTTGTAAATCAGATAAACCATTTATCATATCAACATATCTTTTAGACTCAACAGAATCTAATGCAATACCACCAACAAAGCCATTTATAAGTTTATTTATTAAAATATCCATATCAATTAAACCAGATCTTGAAGCATTAATAATTAAAACCCCACTTTTCATTTTATCAAACTCTTCTTTTCCAATAATAAATTTATCTTCTTTTATAAGGGGAATATGAAGAGTTATTATATCTGAAGACATTAATAAGTCATCCAAAGAAACCATTTTAACTTCTTGTAAACTTAAACTTTTTAAAAACTTATCATATGCAATTACATTCATATTAAAAGATAGAGCTCTTTTTGCAACTTCCCTTCCTACTCTTCCAAAACCAATAATCCCAAGAGTCTTTCCAGACAATTCATTACCCAAATAGTCTTTTGAAAGATTAAAATTATTTTTATATTTAAAATTATAAAAACACAAATTTCTTGAAAGATTAAGCATAAGTCCAATTGTAAGTTCCGCAACTGAAATACTATGAGCTTCTGGAATACTCATAACTGAAATATTATTATGTTCTGCAAAATCAATATCAATATTGTCGTTTTCAACATCACAGGAAATTATCATTTTCAAGTTTTTTGCTTTTTTAATTAAACTTTTATCTACTTTATCCTTATGCCTTACAATTAGGATGTCATAATTTTCAATTATATCTTCAATTGGAATACCTTTGAAATCTTTATAATACAAAAAAATTTTATGCTCTTTTAATTTGTCAAAATCAAAACCATATACTTCGCTTAAGAAAAGAATATTCATAATAACTCTTTTTGTATTTATTTTTATTTATTCACTTTCCATAAATGGATATCTATAATCCTTAGGTGGTATAAAATTTTCTTTTATAGATCTAGTAGAAACCCATCTTAATAAATTTAAATATGATCCTGCTTTATCATTTGTTCCAGATTTTCTACCACCACCGAATGGTTGTTGATTTACAATTGCTCCTGTAGGCTTATCATTTATATAAAAGTTTCCTGCTGCATATCTTAAAATATTATTTGCAATTTGAATCGCTTTTCTATCTTCTGCAAATATAGACCCTGTTAATCCATAGCAAGATGTATTATTACATATTTCAAGAGTTTCCTCATATTTATTATCATCATAAACATAAACAGTTAAAACTGGTCCAAATATCTCTTCTATCATTAACTTTGAGTATGGGTCAGTTGTTTGAATTAAAGTAGGTTTTATAAAATATCCTTTTGAATTATCACAATCTCCCCCTATCAAGATCTGATCATTTTTTGAATATTTTGCATAATCTATGTAGGATTTTATTTTATTAAAAGAACTTTCATCTATAACAGCACTCATAAAGTTCCTAAAATCTTCAACATCACCCATTCTTATAGACGAAATCATATCAATTAAAATTTCTTTTAAATCTGGCCACAAACTTTTAGGGATATAAGCTCTCGAGGCTGCAGAACACTTTTGTCCTTGATATTCATATGCTCCTCTAATCAATGCCACAGCTGTTTCAAGAATTGATGCTGATGAATGAACAAAAACAAAATCTTTACCTCCTGTTTCACCTACAATTCTTGGGTAATTTTTATAAGTATTCAAATTATTCGCTATTGTTTTCCAAATAGAGTTAAATGTTTCAGTTGACCCAGTAAAATGAATACCTGAAAAATCTTCACTATTAAAAATAACTTCAGAAGCAACTTTTCCATCACAAGGTACAAAATTAATAACCCCATCAGGTAAACCTGCTTTTTGCAAAAGCTTCATTATATGATAAGCAGTATAAACAGCTGAAGAAGCAGGTTTCCATAAAACAACATTTCCCATAATGGCAGGAGAGGATGGTAAATTTCCCGCAATTGAAGCAAAATTAAACGGTGTTACAGCAAAAATAAACCCTTCAATTGGTCTATATTCAACTCTATTCCAAACACCATAAACACTTTCAGGTTGATTTTTATATATTTCTTGTGCAAAATATGAATTGTATCTAAAAAAATCTATAAGTTCACATGCAGAATCTATCTCTGCTTGATAACATGTTTTAGATAAATCTAACATAGCACAAGCATTTAACAAACTTCTATACTCAGTTGAAAGAAGCTCTGCTGCTTTAATAAAAACAGAAACTCTTTCATCCCATTCAATATTTGCCCAATATTTCCAAGCTTCTTTTGCACTTTCCATAGCCATTTTTAATTCTTTTTCTGTAGCTTTATGATATTTACCAAGTATATGATTTTTGTTATGAGGAATTATACAATTTCCAGTTACACCAGTTCTAATTTCTTTTCCACCTATAATAAGTGGTATCTCAATTTGCATCGATTTTAGAAAATTTAATTTGTCTTTTAATTCTTTTCTCTCTAGAGAACCTGGTTTATATGAAAAAACAGGTTCATTTTTGGGATGTGGTATATTAAAAAAACCATTCATAATTTTGCTCCTTTTTAAATATTTTTTAAATTCAAAATAAAGTTTATTTTTAATTTTTTTTTGTATATATTTCTTTAAGCTTATTTTAATTATTATTTTTATATTTTCAATTTTTTTATTTCTACAATACCATTTCTATTAATTTCAATTGAATAATAATCAGTTTCAGAACTTTTTTTATAAGTATAATTTACTACTAGATAGATAAAGTATGTTTTTAAAGTTTTAACTTTCTCAAGCTTATTTATTTCATTCAATATTAAAATATCTTTTTCAGGATCATCCATTTTTGAAGTAAAATTCTGAAATGAAAACCTAATAATATCATCAATACCTTTAATTTCATAATATTGCAAAAAATTTTTAATTAATTTATTTCTTATTTTTATTACTTTCCTATAGTGAATAATATCAAAATCACTTTGATTCATAAAACTTGTCTTTAAAAAATTGTAAAGTTTAATTCTTTTTTTATTAATCTGAGAACTTTTAAAAAACCAAATTCCTTCTTTCATCTTGGCTATGATCTTTTTATTGTTATCTACAATATTAATATTGTAATTATAAATATATTTTTTTAATTTAACAAGCAAATAAAATTTAAGAAAATCTTTCAGTCTATCTTTCATAATATAAATAAGAACTATAATTAATAAAATTATTGAAGTAAAATTTAAGCTTATTGATGCTGGATAACCAAATTTATTTTGAGAATAAATTGTAAAAATTGTTGCAAGTAGCATAGAAAATCCAGCAGCAATAGAAAAAATAATCTGTTCTAATGCAAATGAAGCACTAGCTCTTTTAATATCAAGAAATAATATAGAACTAAAAATTTTTTTTAATTTAGCTTTTCTATTTAAAAAATTAGCTGAATTTATTAAAGAATTCTTTTTTGAAAAAACCGGAATTCCTAATTCTAAACGAAATTTATTTAATTTTTTAACATTTTTAATAATTTCTTTTTCAAGTATTATTAAAGTTTTTTTTTCAAATTTTTTTTCATTATTATAATATAACTTATCATTTTTATATATTTTTGAATAAGCACCATTAAAATCTTTTAGAATAATTTCTAATAACTTAATGTAAAATTTTTCAATATAAATTAAGATATATTCGATAGAGTCAAGAATCGATTGTTCTAAATCCTTTATGCTTTTTTTATCATTTATTAATCTTATAGAATTTAAATTAATTAAAACATTTTTTATTTTTTTATTAAAAATATGAAACCTTTTTGAAATAATCTTTATATCTTTTATATTTTTTAAGCTTGAAATTTTATTTTTTATTAAAACACAAAAAGATAAAACAATTATCTTAAAATCATCTTTTACCTTTTTTATATCATTTATTTGTTGCTGTGAACTTTTATTTTTTGTATTATATAATTCTATTTTGTTTTTTATTTCTTTAAGTTTATTTACAATTTGATTTGACGATAGAATTGGAGTTTTAAATCTAAAATAATTTTTAAAACTTTTATAAAAATCATTTAATTCAAAAAATGGTGGAATTATAAAAAGATTTTCAGGAATTATAAAATAAAGATCAAAATTATATTTTTCTTTTCTTTTCGTGTAATTTAAAGGATAAAAGTTTTTAAGTTCAATTGTAAAAAAATCATGCTTTTTTAAATTTCCTTTTATATTTTTAACTATTAAATTCTTCATTTAAAAATTAGATTTTTATTTTTTTTAAAAAGAATATTAAAAAATTTATTAATTTATTTTTTTAATTCTTATAAAAAATTAAAATTCAAAAAAGAATAATTTAGAAAAGAATAGATAAATAAAGATATTTGTCAATAATTTGAGAAGAATAATTAAGAAAATAATTCGTTTATTTTATTTCTTAACTGTTCTATATTAAAAGGTTTTTGTAAAAAATTCATTTCTCTTATTTCAATATTTTTTCTTAAAAGGTCCTCAAATGAAAAACCAGAAATGATTAATTCTTTAATATTTTTAAATCTTTTTCTTAAAAGTTTAATTAATATATCAGCAGACATATCTTCAAGTAAGAAATCAACTATAATAAGATCTGGTATAAAATTTTCTTCTTCAATTATTCTAAAAACTTCTTTTGCATTTTTTGCTTTTTTTATAAGAACATTAAATTTTCTTAACATTCTTTCTATTGTTAACGAGACATAATAATCATCTTCAACCAATATAACTCTATTTAATTTTAAAAATTTATTATCTTTATTTTCTTCAATTTTTAATGTGCTATCTAAAGGTTTTTCTTCTATTATTGGAAATAATATTATAAATTCAGTTCCTTTATTTATTTCTGAAGAAACAAAAATATAACCATTTGACTCTTTAATAATATTAGAAACAAGAAACAAACCAAGACCTGTACCTTCTTTATCTTTCTTTCTTGTAAAGAATGGATCAAATATCATTGGTAAAAACTCTTCCTCAATGCCTGAGCCATTATCTGAAAATTTTATTTCTAAATACTCTCCTGGTAATATACTTTTTTCATTATTTTCTCTAAATTTAATATTATTGGTCTCTATTTTTATTATACCTCCATTTTCCATAGCATCCTTAGCATTTGAGCATAAATTTATTAAAATTTGTTCAAAATTTATAAGATCAATATATATCTTAGTTTTTTCTGCACAAAGTTTATAAATAATATCTATATTTTCTCCTACTAGCTTTTTTAATAACTTATTAGCTTCATCAAACTCTTTATGTACATCAATAACTTCAGGAGAAGAATGCTTTTTTTTGCTAAAATCCAAAATCTTTTTAACAAGTTTAGAACCATTAATCGAAGCATCATAGATATTTTTAGCTTCCTCAAATAAAGGATTATTCCTATCTAAAGAATCTATAAGATTCTGACTACAATTAATTATAATGGTTAATATATTATTAAAATCATGAGCAATTCCACCTGCAAATTTTCCAATAGAATCTATTCTTTGAGAATGCAAAATTTCTTTATACATTATCTCTCTTTGGTAAATTAGATTTTTTAACTCTGTTTGATCCTCAAACACAATAATAAATTCTTTGGTAAAGTTATCTTTTAAGACAATTAATTTTATCCTAACATTAAAAAATCTTCTATTATTATTGGAATCTTCAATAAAAATTTCATAATTATTTATTTCATAATTATTAATTAAAATATCACTTAATATATCTTTTAAATCTGTTTTTTCAAAAATTCTATTTTTTATTTCAAAAAAGTTTTTATTTTCAATATCTTCTTTAGAATTAAACAATTCTTTGAAAATCAAATTTGCTTTCTTTATTAAATAGTTATCATTTAGAATTACTATTGGATTTGGCATAATATCTATCATATTATTTAAATAAAGAAAGTTTTCATATGCTTCATTTTGAGCTTTTTCCTTAGCTAAAATTTCCTCTTTTAACTTTTTATTTGCATCTTCTAGTTGAAGCATTTTACTCTCAAGTTTTTTTACAAGCACATCATTATACAATTTATAGTAGTTTAACTCATTTTCTACTTTTTGATGTTCAACTTTTAAAGCTCCTTTACCATATTCATCTAAAACTTCTTTTATAAGTTTATTAAACTCTTCCTTTTCTTTCGGTTTTAATATGTATCTGCTTGCCCCGCTATTTAATCCTAAATTTATATCCTCTTCATCCGTATATGTAGCCGTATAAAATACAAAAGGAATATTTTTTAATTTTTCATCTTCTTTAACTACTTTACATAATGTAAAACCATCCATCTGAGGCATTAAAACATCCGATATGATTAAATTAATAACTTTTCCTTTTAATATTTGTAAAGCTTCAACACCATTTCTTGCTTCAAATACACAATATCCATCAGATTCAAGGTAAGTTCTCAATAAATAACGATTTTCTTCATAATCATCAACTATAAGAATATTTACCATAAATTTATCCTAAATATAAAATAGTTAAAAATTAATTAATTTTAAAAAATTTTTTAATTTATTTTTATAAATTTTTTTATTTCATCAATAAATGTATCTGGATTTATAGGTTTTTCTATATAACCAATACAACCTGATTCAAAAGCTTTTTCTTTATCACCTGGCATAGCATAAGAGGTTACTGCTATAATAGGTATATTTTTTAATGATTCAATATTTTTTATTTTCTTTGCCAAATTATACCCATCTATATATGGAAGTTGTATGTCAAGTAATATAATTTCAGGTTTTATCTCTTTAAGCTTTTCCAAAGCAATAAATCCATTATTTGCATAATCAACATCAAATCCATTCTTTTCTAAAAGATACTTTATAAGATATAGGTTTTGTTCATTATCTTCTATTATAAATATTAAAGCCATTACTACCTTCTTAACTTTTTATTTATCTAATCTTTTTAAATATCTTCATAAGGTATTGTAAAAATAAATGTTGATCCTTTTCCAAATTCACTTTCAAAACATATTTTACCCCCTAAAAGTTCAACTAATTTTTTACATACAGATAATCCAAGTCCTGTTCCTTCATAATTTCTACTTAAACCTTGATCAACTTGTAAAAAAGGTTTAAAAAGATAAACTTTATCTTCATCTTTGATACCAATACCTGTATCAGCTATAGAGAATACTAAATTTTTATCATTTTTTTTACAAGTAAAAGAAATTTTACCAACATTTGTAAATTTAATAGCATTACTAAGAAGATTTATTATAATTTGTTTTAATCTTCTTTTATCTGTATTTACAAAAATTAGACTTTCATCAATAAAAAAGTCAAAGCCTAAGCCTTTTTTTTGAATTTGTGGCATTAAAGAGTTAAAAATATCCTCTAAAAATGGTAAAAGTTCAAACTTTTCATAAACTAATTTAAATTCACCTGCTTCAATTTTTGAAAGATCTAAAACATCATTTATAAGGTCAAGTAAATGTTGTGAGCTTTTTTTTACCATAGTAAGTTGTTTCTTTTGTTCATCATTTAATTTACCTGGAAGTTCCTGAAGAAGAATTCCTGTAAATCCAATAATTGAATTTAGAGGTGTTCTTAATTCATGAGACATAGTTGCTAAAAAAGTACTTTTCATTTTATCAGCAAATTGAGCTTTTTCAAGAGCTTCTTCTAACTCTTTTGTTCTTTCATTTACTATATGTTCAAGTTCCTTGGAATGTAACAAAATTTTGGAATGTAATATTAAATTATTTAATGAAACAGCTAAATTTGATGCAATTGTTTCTATTAGGTTTTTATTTTCAAAAAAATTCTTTTCAGTAAATGAAGCTAAAAGTAAAATACCTGTTAAATTTGATAAATACATAAGTGGAATAACTGCAATTGATTCAAATCCAGCATCAATACACTCATCCCTTGTAACTAATTTTTCATATTTTAAATTTCTTATAAATAATGATTTTTTTTCTTTTAAAACATTTCCACAAACACATTCTCCAATATTATGAATATGTTTAGGATTCCATTTTAGTTTTAAATCTTCAGGTTGAATTTCTTTTACAATAAGATTTTCATTCTCAGTTAAAAATATAATTGCCCCATTTATTTTTAAATATTCAATTATCATGGTCAATACATTAGAAAAAAAATTGGAATCTAATAGGTAAAAATTTATTATAGTAGATAATTTGTATAAAAAATCAAGTTCATCAACTTTTTTATTTAAACTTTCTATTAAAAACCTTTCTCTATTATGAAATCTCTTGTAATCATTTTCCATTTTATTTTTCATTCTAACAATATTTCTTCTCATTAAAAAAAAGAAAAATATTAAAATAGAAAAAAATACTATTGAAAAAATAGTTATATATTTTAGTAATATCTCAACTTTGCTTTTATAAGATACCTCCCATTTTTTTAAAATTCTATAATATGTAGAATTTTTATCTTTTTTTAATTTTTCCAATACAATATCAATGGAATCCAAATATTGCAAATTTTTGCCTTTTTTTGTTATAAAGAAAAGTTCAACTGGAAATAACTCAATATTTGATGCCCTTAAGTTATATTCTCTAAAGAAATAATTACCAAAAAAATTATTAACAATTACACAATCTGTTAAACCTTGATATGTTAAAATAAAACCATCTTTAAGAGAATTTACTTTTACAATTTCATAATTAAATAATAAATTCTCTTTTAATAATATTAAATTCTTTTCTTGAATAGAAGAACTAAGAACGGCTATCTTCTTACCATTTAAATCTGATAGATTCTTTAAATTTATTTTATTATTTGAATAAATTTTAGAAACAGAATATAAAACAGGGACTTTATTAAAACTATAAAGTTCAGCTCTTTCATCAGAATAAGCAACATCAGGCATTAAATCGATAACTTCATTTTGAAGATTATCTAAACATTTTTGCCAATCACCAAAAATGAATTCAACATCCCAATTATTTATTTTGGCAATTTCATTTATTAAATCAACCCAAATACCAGCTGGTTTTCCCCTTAAATCTAGAAATATTTTTGGTTCATTATTATAAATTCCAACTTTTATTTTTTCTTTAAAATTTTCTGAAAACAAATAATAAATCTCATTAAATAATAAAAATGATAAGATAATTAAAAATATTAAAAATTTATTAGCTAATTGAGTTTTTAACTTAATAAAAAGTAAATTATTAAACATTTTAATTCTTTAAAAAATTACTTATTAACAAATAATCAATCTTAAATAAAAATTCTTTTTTTATAAATTTATTTTTTATAATTTTTTTATTTATTCATATTCTTTTTCTTGCAATATTCTACTAAATTATAAAAATTATTATAATATTTATAATATAAATTTAAAAAAGTTCAATAAAGAATTTTATCAATTTTTATTTTTAATAAATTTGTTTAAAATAAAAAAAAATTATGTAAATTTTATTTTAGATAATAATTTTTAATAAATTTTTAATAAATAATATTTTTAACATATAAAAAAAATTATATTAAAAATTATTTAATAAATAAAAAAATAGAAGGGAAAATGTTTTCTTATATAATTTCCGGAAAATATAAAGGAAGAAAAATTTTTATACCAAAAACAAATATTAGACCAACAACAAACCTAGTAAGGGAAGCTTTATTTTCAATTATTGGAAACAATATTGAAGGTAAAAGTTTTCTCGATGTATTTGCTGGTTCTGGAATAATTGGAATAGAAGCTCTTTCCAGAGGTGCTTCATATGTAACTTTTGTTGATCTTAATAGAATAGCAACAAACACAATTAAAAGAAATCTTAATAATATTTTTCATCCAAATGAAAAAAACTTAAGTTACAACATTCTTGATATTTATAATAAAATGAGAAATAATAAATATGATAATAATAAAGATTTAAAAAATTCAGAATCTACTGAAAATAATAGTTCATTATATAAAATATTTAACATCGATTTTAGAAAGTTTTTTAAGATAAACATAGAGAAGTTTGATTATATATTTTTCTCTCCTCCATATTTTGAGAATTTTGAAGATGACATTTTAAACTGTTTAATAGAATATAAGCCACTAAAAGAAGATGGTACAGCAATAGTTCAAATTTTTAAAAAGATAGATTTAAACTTAGAAAATAAAAATCTTATAAAAATAGATGAAAGAAGATATGGAATAACAAAACTTATATTTTTAAAATATAAAAATTAAACTCAAATTAAAATAAACAAAATTTACTAAATATAAAATTTCCTTTCTAAAATGATAAAATTTTTTACTTATGAAATAATTTAATTATATATAACTATTATGATTATTATTATTCTATTATAATAATTAATCAAAATAAAAAGATCCAATGATCAGAAGATAAAAAATAAAATCAAAAAATATTAATGGTTTATATAATACAACATAATGAAAAATATTAAATAAAAAACAATTTAAAATAAAATGTTTCTTTAAATAAACTTATTTTAATCATTAACAAAAAGTTCTTCGATTAATTTTCTGTACTTTTCTTCTACAACATTTCTTTTTACTTTTAATGTATGAGTAAGCTCAACTCCAGCCTCAAAATCTTTTTCAATAAACTTGAAATTTCCTATTATTTCATATCTTTTAAATCCATTTTTAATATTAATTGTATTTGCAATTAAATCTCTATAAAAATTTATAACTTCTTGCCTGCTTAAAAATTCAGTTAAATTAAATTTTTCATCAACTGTTACATTAAAATGTTTAGTCAAATTATCAATATCAGGAATAATTAAAGCACCTAATCTTCTTTTATCCTGACCAAGTACGACAACATTCTTTATAAAAATTGATTCCTTCAATTTCTCCTCTATTGGTTCAGGTTCAATGTTTTCACCACCTCTTAAAACTATAGTATTTTTAGCTCTACCAGTAATTTTTACTCTTTTATTTATATCCATCATACCTATATCACCAGAATTAAACCATTCACCATCCATAACCTCTTTAGTTTTATCTTCCATTTTATAATAACCTTTCATAACAATAGGACCTTTGATCCATATTATCCCTTTTTCTCCAAATCCTAATACATTATTTTCAGGATCTCTTATCTGAATATCAACATCAGGAATTAAATCACCAATCGTATGCATAACAGGGTGTTTAACATGTCTAACAGTTACAACTGGTGCTGTTTCAGTTAAACCATAGCCTTCAAGAAGCGTAATTCCAATTCCATTAAAAAAATCATCAACTATTCTTGGTAAACCACCTCCACCAGAAACACCAGCTTTAAACCTTTTTCCAAGTTTAGCTTTTATTTTTTTAAAAATTAAAATATTGCCTAAAAAATAAAAAGGTGTTAATAAAATATAAGCTATAATATTAAATGGAATTTTGACTTTTCTTAAATATTCATCTTTATATGAAAAAATTGGAACCCAACCTTTAAATGAAGCATATGCATAATATCTTAATTTTGTAAAAAAATAAAAAAACTTAAAAAGAGCAAAAGTTATTTTCCCTTTTTTCATTAAATTCTTTAATATACCTTCATATACTCCTTCCCAAACTCTTGGAACAGAAGGCAAAAATTGTGGGTTTTCCTCTTCAAGATCTCTCAATAAAATTGAAGGAAATGGCTTTGAATAAATTATAGAAGCTTTTGAATATAAAATTATATACTCGACAGTCCTTTCATAAACATGCCATGTTGGAAGTATTGCTAAAGCTGAGTCTCCCTTTTCAACTCCAATATAATCAGGAAGTCTTATTACATCTGATGCTATATTATAATGAGTTAACATGACACCTTTAGGAACTCCTGTAGTTCCCGAAGTATAAATAATAGTTGCTAAATCTTCAGGTTTTACCTTTTCTCTACAATCATTTATTTGTGGTAAATATTTTTGAAGATTTTGTTCGCTAAAATTTAATAGATCTTTAAAATATATATAATCAAAACTATTATCAATATTTTCTATTTCATCGATTATTATTAATTTTTTAACTACAGGTATTTTATTTTTTAAATTTTTTATTTTTTCATAAATATATTTATTCTCAATTATTATATAATTAATTTCTGAATGATTTAAAATATATTCTATTTCTCCTTCACTGATATTGCTGCCTCTTGGAACATCAATAGCTCCAATATACTGACAACCCAAATCTGATAATAACCACTCTATTCTATTGTCAGAAAAAATAGCAACTTTTGTGCCATTTTTAACTCCAATAGAAACTAAATATGATGAAACCTTCATGACTTCATCAAAAAGTTGATTAAAAGTATACTCTTTTTTTTCAGGTTCTTTAACTTTTACTGCTCGAAAGTCCCCCTCTACTTTAAAAAGATCAATTAATTCTGCTATAGTTTTCATAAATCCTCCAAACTAAAATTATTTTTATTAGACTTATAAGCTTTTATTGTTTCTTTTTAATACCATTTAAGATAAAAAAAATAAGCTTATCAAAAGCTTTTCTACTTTCAAAAATATCATTAACTTCAAAAAAATCAGTCTCAACTATTCTTGAAATAATTGAGTTTAAATAATTAACTAAAATTTCTTCATCAAATTGATCAGAAATATCTATAAAGTTAATTTCTCTAAGTTTATTTAATATCTTTAAAGTAATTGAACCTGAAAATATTTTAACAACCTCTTTAATATTCTCTCTTGAGGGAATATCTAAAAAATAAACAGATTTAAGATAAAATTGGTATATATCAGGATACTTTTTATAGAAAGTTCTTAAAAAATTTATAGCTTCATATATTATTTCGTTAGGAATATTGCTTTTTATTTCAAAATTTGAGACCTCATTTTTAAATATCTCAACAGAATAATTCATTACTTGCTTAAAAAGATTTTTTTTTGATTTAAAATATTTAAATATAGAACCTTTAGAAACTCTACTTAGTTTAGCTATATTATTTGTAGATGCTTTATAGAAACCATTCTTAGAAAATTCAACCACTGCTGATTTTAATATACTCAGTTTATCAATAATTTTTCTCAAACAGAACCTTTTTTGTAAAATTATAAATTTTATAACCTTATAGTGACCATATGGTCAAATATATTTTAAAACTAATATTTTTTTTGTCAAATGTTTAATAAAAAAAATTTAATTTAAATAATATTAAAAAATTAAATATTAGATTTTAAACTAAAAATTATTTAAAAGATTTAAAATAACTCACATCTATAAAGATAAATTAAAAAAATTTGAAGATATTTGAATTAAAGATAACAAGTTATAAAAAACTTAAATTTTTAATAAAAAAAATACTACACCTAAATTATATTAATAATTATTGACTAAATTTAAAATATTTAATAATCAATGGTTTTTATAAATTTTTTTTAATTACTTAGAATAAAACTTATTAAACTAATTTTCTATAATACCAAAGTATTTTAAAGTTACATTGAATGAGCCTTTTGTATGCAATTTTAAACGTATTTCTTTTATAGTTTGACCAGCTGCAAATGTTATTTGACCAGGAAAATCTTCTGTATTTAATGCAGTTAAACCTACTATTGATATAATTTTTTCATAATCTTGACTAGTTGGAACATTTTTTATTAAGTTTGTTTTTCCATCATGAGAACATGAATTACTTGAATCTGTAAGTATTGCAGCAATATAATATGTATTATCAATTTTTAATATTAATTTTAAAGTTCTTTCATAGTAAGGGGCAAATGGAAAACTTCCATTTCCCATAGAACTTATATTTACAACAATCTTTATTTTAGTGTTTGAAGTAATAGAGTAGTTTAAAGGTTGATACATGTTTATTTCTGTTCCCTGACCATAATTAACAGTTGCTTGAAAATTTATACTACCTGATGAAATATTAATTTTTACTTTATGATTATAAAAATTTGAATGGTCTGGCACCAAAAAAATCCATTCTGGAACATAATCTCCACTGTCTTTATTATTTAAATATTGAGTAACTATTGATGAATTATCATAAGTGCTACTATATAAATCTTTCCAACCACTTTGTGTAAAGTCAGCATTTGCTACTATATTACTAGCCGGTGTTCCTTTATAAGTAAAAGTAATATATGGAGCTGGAACTGTTTTATTTCCCTGTGAATCAACACCTTGCACAACAACTGTATATAGTGTATTTACATTTAATCCTGTTAATGGTATTTCTAGAGTATATCTTCCTGTTGCAATCATTGTGGTTTCAGCTTGATTTTGTGGTTTCTGTTCTATATACCCAACCACTTTAACTGCATCATTATCTGGGTCATATATTGTTCCAGTAATTGTTATGGATGTCCCTTTAATCTCAATATTACCAATAGGGTCTATAGAAACTATAGGAGCTTCTCCTTTAATTACTTTTTTACATAGAGCCATAGAAAAAAAAGACATAAAAACTAAAACTAAAATAAGAATTTTAACTATATTTTTCATAAAAAACCTCCTCTTTTTTATTAAAAAATTTATAGAAATAAAAACCAGAATGCTCAAAAAATTTATTAAATAGAAAATAAAAAATAATATAATAAAAAATAAAAGGAACTTTAATGATACAAAATTAAAAAGAATATTTTTTGAAACAAAAAATGATTATTTTGAATGATATAAATAAAATTATTTAATTTTATATGTATGTAATAACAATTATTTCATTTTAAATTATAGAACAATTTTTAAATTTTTAAACTTTTTTCAAAAAAAATTTTAAAAATGGGTTATCCCTATTATAAAGGATAACCCATATAAATAATTAAAATAGATAATTTAATTTAGTAATTACTATAATAAGAATATTAATTATAAAAAGTTAATTAAAAAATCTAATTAATTTTATGGTCCCAGTATTACCAATCCTTCAGAACCATCTGCAACATAAAAATAATTATTCATGTAATATAAATTATAAGAAGAACCATTGGTGTTAAATGAATGAATTATTTGAGCAATTGAAAGTGTATTAATATCTATTATTTGTATTCCATAAGATTGATCAGAAACAAAAGCATAATCTCCACTTATAAATACACC
>JAOAHJ010000034.1 GCA_026415295.1 Spirochaetota bacterium
AGGAGAAATTTGGAGACTATATTAATCCTTTTGAATTTTATTAATATTAATGTAGAATATGAAAAGGTTTGAACTTGGGAGACTTTATAGAATTTACAAAAAGATTAAAGATGGTAAATATCCAAATGTTTCACAATTAGCGAAAGAGGAGGAAGTAACAGAAAGAACGATTAAAAAGGATATACAAACTCTCAAATATACTTTATGTGCTCCAATTTCATATTCAAAGAGGAATAAAGGATATTTTTTAAGTGAAGAATGGAATTTTCCATTGAATATTTTTACATTTGGTGAAATTTTAACAATTTTTATTGCAAATAATCTTTTAAAAGAGTTTAAAGAGACACCATTATATAAATCAGCACAAACTTTATCAATGAAACTTGAGGAACTTTTGCCTGAAAAAATTTTTTTAAACAGTAGAGATCTTGAAGATATGTTATCTTTTACAATTAAACCAATAAAATTAAAAAGGGATATTTTATATATATTTGAAAAGGTTTTTAATGCGATAAGAGATAATAAAAAAATTAAGATTTTATATTACACAATTTCGAGAGACGAAAAGAGCGAGAGAATTTTAGAACCTTATCATATATACAATTTCGAGGGGGTATGGTATTTAGTTGCTTTTTGTCATATGAGAAATTCGTTTAGAGATTTTGCACTTGATAGAATAGAAAAAATAGAAATTCTTAAAGAAACTTTTCAAAGAAATAAAAGTTTTGATGTTAAAGATTATCTATCAAAAAGTTTTAGAATTTATAAAGGAGGTGAAGAATTAATAAAATTAAAATTTGATTCGTACCAAGCAAAATGGATAAAAGAAAGAATTTGGCATGAAAGTCAAATCATCCAAGAGTTAGAAGATGGTGGTGTTATTTTAACTATTAAAGCAAATAAGGAAGAAATTAAAAGATGGATTTTAGGTTATGGTTCTCATGTTGAAGTTTTAGAACCAGACTCTTTTAGAAAAGAGATAATTGATGAGATAAATATTTTGGAAAAAATTTATAAAAAGTAAAGGGAATTTATTTTTCACTATAAAATTATTAAAATTTAGATGGAGGAGTTAAATTGAGGCTAGAGATGACATTTGAGAGTTTAAATGGAGATATAACTTTACCAGTACATTACAATTTTATAATACAATCATTAATTTATAAAATATTATCACCTATAATTTCTACAAAATTACACAATCATGGTTTTAAATATGAAAAAAGAAGTTTTAAATTATTTACTTTTTCAAGAATTTTAGAAAAAGGAATAAAAAATAAAATAAATGGAAGGGAATATCTTAGATTTAAAAACTCAATCTCATTTATATTTTCTTCACCCCTAGAGGATATTATTTCAGATTTAGGAGCAAGAAGTATAAAAGAAAGAGAATTTAGTTTGTTGAAAAATAAAATATATCTTTCAAAAATTAGAATTATAACAACACCAAGAATTGAAAATAATGTGAAAATAAAATTTCTCTCACCTGTAACTATTCATTCCACTATAAGACTACCAGATGGTAGTAAAAAATGTATTTATTATAAGCCTATAGATAATCATTTTAAAACTCTTATAGAAAAAAATTTAATTAAAAAATTTATAACATTATATAAAAGAGAACCTTTGAATACAGAAATTAATATTATTCCTATTTATTTCTCTGTTAAAAGAAATTTTCATTTAATTAAATTTAAAGATACTCCGATTGAAGCATTTGATGGTATTTTTGAATTAAATGGTTCAGATGAATTAATAAAATTATCTTATGAAACTGGTCTTGGAGATAAAAATTCAGAAGGATTTGGTTTATGGGAAATTTGGAAAGGAGGTAAGTCATGATAGAGGCAATAAGAAATTTAGGAGAAAATGTATCAAAATATTCAAGAGAAAGATTTATTTATAGTATGATAAATGAAAAAATTAATGAGGGTTATTTATTAACTATTAATTTTAATTTAAATCAAAATAAAATTACAATTGAGTATCCAAAAGAAGTTAATGATTCAATAATAAAGGAATATTTATGGGTTGGAAATAATAGAGGCAATTTACCTCAAGATAGATTAACAACAAATAACATAGAATATATTCTATCTGGTTCATTAGTTAATTTGTATAAAAACCTCGAAGATTGTGAATTAAAGGCTAAGCTAAAAAAATTAATTGATAATTTTTATCTAAAAATAAATTCAGAATATTTTTTAGATATTTCAAAAATCGATAATTTTACTTTAAGTTCAAATGAAATAACAGAAAAAATTAACTATATATTATCAGAAAATATACAAAAGAAAGATCAAATAATAAAAATTTTAAACTTTTTAAAAGAAAGTTTTTTTGATTGTATAAAGAAAAATAACCTTCTATTAGATTTCAAAGAAAAAGATATTGCACTATATTCGGTTATGATTGATGATATGAAACCTAGTGATATTTCTGATTACATTGATTATCTAGAAAGTAACTTAATTGATGAGCCATTTGATAACGCTAAATTAGAAGGGAAGTGTTATGTATGTGGTGAGTATACATTATTAACAAGCGATACAAGAAAATTTTTTGACAAATATTATATGACAGATTTAATTATATTTGCATCTGAATTAGACAAAAATAAATATTCAAGAAATTTTAATTTATGTAAAAATTGCTATAAGAACATATTGGTGGGTTCTAGATTCTTAAGTAATAAACTAAATTTTAAATTATTTGGCACAAACTTTTATTTAATTCCTTCATTCATATTTAAGCCAACTAAATTCGAATCGATAATAGATAAATTTATAATTCCATTAAAAGAAGATTTTATGTCAATTAATTCATTAGATAACTTTTTAAAGTTCATTGAAGAAAAAGAGAAAATTCTTAAAAATTATATTGATTATTTTAAAATCAAAAATTATATAAATCTAATATTACTTTTTTATGAAAGAGATAATCAGTCTTTTAAAATACAAAAGTTGATTAAAGATATTCCATCTAGAAGAGTTGAAGAACTCAGAGATGCGTTAGAATATATTAATAATTTTGGAAACGAAATTATTGGCAGAGAAGACAAAAATTGGATATTAAGCTTTGATGTAATTTTTTATTTCTTTCCAATAAAAATGGATAAAAATAGAGGTGTTGGCTTAAGAAAAATACTTGAATTATACGAAAAAATTTTAAACAAAAGTAAAATTGATATTTTATTTTTAATTGATGAATTCAATAGTATGATAAAAACATATTATTTTGCAAATACATTTACTCAAATTAAAATTTCGATAAATGAAAAGAAATATTTAGATGCAAAAATGGTTAGGGCGATTTTACAAACAAATTTATTTTTAAAGTTTCTTAAAATTCAAAATTTAATTGATGGAGGTGATATAGTGATTAATAATTTAGATGAATTTTTATTGAATGATGAGTTAAAAAATTATATTAAAAAGATGGGATTTGATGAACAAAAAGCAGCATTGTTTTTATTAGGTTATCTAATTGGAGAGATTGGTAAAAAACAGAGAAACCTTGAAACTAATAGAAAACCAATATTAGATAAAATTAATTATAGTGGCATGAAT
>JAOAHJ010000035.1 GCA_026415295.1 Spirochaetota bacterium
CTATAGATGGATTTGAAGGACTTGAAATATTTACTATTATTAATCCATATGTAGCAGCTGCTAGATAAGCATAATTCCCACTAATATGAACATCCTCGGTACTCTGATTTTTATTAATATTATCTTTTATTAAACGCAAACCTGAAAATGGGTTTATTACATAATTTGCAGTAGTAACATCTGAGTCAGCAAGCCCACTCTTATAAGCAATAGCTTTTATTACTTTACAGTTTGAAACTGTTATTGGTCCTGAGTAAATAGTTCCACTTGTCGATGTTGGGGTAGATCCATCAAGAGTATATCTTATAGTTGCTCCACTTGTTGAACAATTTATTGTTACAGATTGCCCTGATGTATATGTTCCTGGAGATGGGCTAAAAGTAGGATTTGCTACTTTAATTACATAATTTCCACCATTAACATCAGAATTTACCATATTTGCTTTATAAGCCATAGCTTTTAATGTTGTAGAAGCAGTTATAGTTATAGCTCCAGAATAAGTATTTCCATTAGTAGGAGAAGGATCTGTTCCATCAGTTGTATATTTAATAGTAGCACCACTTGTTGAACAACTTATTGTTATAGATTGCTGTGATATATATGTTCCTGGAGATGGGCTAAAAGTAGGAGTTGCTACTTTTATATAATAAGTTGAAGTTGTAATATCTGAATCTGTCATGTTTGACTTATAAGCAATTGCTTTTAATGTTGTATTTGTAGAAATATTTATTGCTCCAGTGTAAAGGAAACCATAAGTAGGTGTAGGATTGCTTCCATCTGTTGTATACCTAATTGTTGCCCCACTTGTTGAACAATTTATATTTACACTTTGAGTTCCATTATAAGTACCACTTGCAAGGCTAAATGTTGGTGCAGCAACTTTAATATTAAAAATAGCACTTGTTACTTGTGAATCAGTCATTCCACCTTTATAAGCTATAGCATTTATAGTTGTATTCGTAGTTAAATTTATAGGTCCACTGTAAATATTACCATAAGATGAAGATGGAATTGTTCCATCTGTTGTATATCTAATTGTAGCTCCTGAAGTATTTGTAGTAATAGTTACTGTTTGAGAGTTTATATAAGTGCCTCCATTAGGACTAATAATTGGAGGAGCTACTTGATTTAGATTAATAGTAAAAGTTTCGCTTGCAATAGAAGAATCATTCATCCCTGATTTGTATGCAATAGCCTTAATAGTAGTAGTTGAATTAATATTAATAGGAGTTGAATAAACTGTTCCATTTGATTGAGAAGGATTTGAACCATCAGTAGTATATCTTATAGTTGCTCCTGGAGTTGGGCAAGATATAGAAACTGTTACCGGTTCACTATATGTTCCTCCTTGAGGATTAATAATAGGAGTAGCTACCTTTGAGATATTATAAACAGATGTAATAACATTTGAATTGTTTAACCCCGACTTTATAGCTATTGCCTTTATTGTTGTATTAACTAATACATCAATAGGACCTGTATATGTTTGGCCATTGATAGGATCACTGCCATCTATAGTATATTTAATAGTAGCAGAAGGTGTAGCACAAGATATTGATACTGTTTGACTATTATTATAAGTCCCTCCAGTAGGAGAGAATGATGGATCAGATGCTTTTAATATATAGAATGCCGAAGTTATTTCAGAATTATCTAAACCACTTTTGAAAGCAATAGCCTTTATTTGCGTTGAAGAAGTAATCTGAATTGGATTACTATAAGTTGTTCCATTTGTTTCTGAAGGATCACTCCCATCTGTAGTATATTTTATAGTTGCTCCTTCAGTTACACAGTTAATTTCCAATGTAATATAATCATTATATGTCCCTCCACTTAAACTAAAAGAAGGTGTAGCAACTTTTGTAAAATAATATATTTCTTGAACTATATTGGATGGTGTCATTCCTTCTTTGTAAGCTATAACTTTTAAATTTGTATCAGAGCCAATTTGTAGAGGTAATGTATAAACATTTCCATATGTTGGAGAAGGATCAGTACCATCCATAGTATATTTTATAGTTGCTCCTGGAGTTGGACATGAAATAGTTATAGTTTGTGTACTGTTATAGGTAGCCCCTTTAGGTGATATACTTATTGGAGCTACTTTTAAAATGGTGAATGTAGCACTTACAACCTCAGAACTTTTCATTAAATCTCTATAGGCAATTGCTCTTATAGTAGTAGTTGTTGTTATTTCAATCGGTTGATTGTAAATAATACCATAAGAAGGAGATGGGGGTGATCCATCAAGAGTATATCTTATAGTTGCATCAGTTGTTGGGCAATAAATTGTAACATATAGATAATCATTAAAAGTCCCACCCTCAGGAGTAAATATAGGAGCACTTACTTTTGGTATAACTTCCCTACAACTCGCAAAAAAGAATAAATAAATGATTACAGTCAGAAGAAATATAGTATTAATGATTTTTTTCATAAAAACCTCCTTTTATTTTTAATTTTTTATTATATGATTTTTTATTAACCTATTCTTTATCATTTAATTTTACTATTTAATTTTTTTACTTTTTTTATTTTACTTTTTTAATAGTAAATAAAACTTAAATTACATAATATAAAAATTTTTTAAATGAAATTTTTATAAAAATTTAAAATAGTTTAAACTGTCTATGTTCCTCAAGAAACTAGAAATAATAAAAAAAGATTAAAAAATAAAAAATCAGTAAATAAAATTTAATAATTACTTAAGTATGATTATTAAATAATAGAAAATTTTGAATGAGTTTTGAAATAAATATTTATAATAATAATATTATATATTTTATTATAATTCAAATTATATTAATGTCAACTTTAAATTAAAATTTTTTTTAAAATTTTCTTATCAATTTATTTTAATAAATTATTTATCCTATTTGTTAAAAATTAATTAAATATTTATTTTTATTTATTAAAATTTAAAATTAAGATATAAAAAAATTTTATACTTAAATAAAATGATTATTTGATTTTCATATTGACAAAAAATAAAAAATGATATATTTTATTAATTGTTCAATTGAGCATATATTCAAATATTAAAAATTAAGAAAAAAATATGAAAAACAATAATTTTGAAATTTGTAAAAATGTAATAATCCATAATGATTTAGTCTCAAAAGCCAAAAAAAATATGCCAAATGATCAATTAATCTCAGAAATAAGTGAATTTTTTAAGGTTTTCAGTGATCCTACAAGATTAAAAATAGTAAATACTTTATTCTATTCAGAAATGTGCGTCTGTGATATAGCTTCTGTTTTAGGAATGAATATTTCAGCAATTTCGCATCAACTAAGATTACTAAAACAAGCAAATCTTGTAAAATATAGAAAAGATGGAAAAGTAGTTTATTATTCTCTTAAAGATAACCATGTTAAACAAATTTATAAACAGGGATTTTTGCATATTACAGAAAAAAAGGAGTAATTTTTATGAATAAATTTAAATTAGAAAATTTAGATTGCCCAAAATGTGCTTATAAATTAGAGGAATCTCTTAAAAAATTGAAATTTGTAAAATCAGTTTCTATAGATTTTGCTACTCTTTCTATACTTATTGACACCTCTGATATCAAAAAAGTTCAAAAAGAGATTGATAAAATAGAACCTGGAGTAAAAATAATAATTTCAAAAAAAGAAGAAAATGAGATTTATGAAAGTTTCAATCCCAAAAAAGAACTAACTTTTATCTCAATAATATTTGTTTTTTATTTATTAGGATTAATTTTTAATAAACAAATGGAAACTATACCTTATCACATTCCTGAGTACATTTTATTTTTAACTATTTATATATTATCAGGATGGAAAGTTATATTAAAAGCAGTAAAAAACCTTTTTAAAGGCGGTATTTTTAATGAAAATTTTTTGATGACAATTGCTACATTAGGAGCAATAGCTATTCATGAATTGCCAGAAGCTTCAGGGGTTATGCTATTCTACAAAGTTGGCGAATTTCTTCAAGATTTATCTGTAAATAGATCAAGAAAATTAATAAAATCTCTACTTGAAATAAAACCTAATTATGCAAATTTAGTTACTTCAAACGAAGTAAAAAAGGTATCACCAGAAGAAGTTAAAATAGGGGACAAAGTAATTGTTAAACCTGGAGAAAAGATTCCTTTAGATGGAATTGTAGTTTCTGGAAACACTCAGGTTGACACATCTGCATTAACAGGTGAATCTAAACAAAAAGTTATTAAAGAAAGGGATACAGTACTAGCTGGAATGATTAACAAATCGGGATTAATAACAATGGAAGTAACTAAACCTTTCAATGAGTCTTCAATTAATAAAATCTTGGAATTAGTTGAAAATGCAATACATAAAAAAGCTAAAACAGAAAGATTTTTTACTAAATTTGCAAAATATTATACACCTATAATTGTAATAATAGCTTTATTAACTGCTATTTTACCTCCACTTTTAATTCCAGACCAAAGTTTTATAAAGTGGATCTATCGTTCTTTAGTTATTCTTGTCATATCATGTCCATGTGCACTTGTAGTTAGTATTCCTCTTGCTTATTTTAGTGGTATTGGTGGTGCTTCTAAAAAGGGAATATTAATAAAAGGCTCAAATTACCTTGATGCATTAAATTCAGTAAAAACTATAGTTTTTGATAAAACAGGAACAATAACTAAAGGTGTGTTTAAAGTTACCGATATTGTTCCTTACAATGGTTATACTAAGGAACAACTTTTAGAAATATCTGCAGAAGCAGAATTTAGCTCAAATCATCCAATTGCTCTATCTATAAAAGAATCATATGGCAAAGAAATAGATATAAATATCATTCAAGAATTTCACGAAATTGGTGGACAAGGTATAAAAGCTAAAATTAATAACAAAATTGTACTTATTGGTAATGACCATTTAATGCATGAATATAACATAGATCATGACACTTGTCATATTTCAGGAACTATTGCTCATGTTGCAATAGATAATAAATATGCTGGATACATTATAATTAGTGATGAAATTAAAAATGATTCTATTGAAGCTGTTAATAAGTTAAAAAGTTTAGGAATTAAGAATTTAATTATGTTAACAGGTGATAATAAAGATATAGCTGATGAAGTATCTAGAAAAATTGGTATAAAAGAATATTATGCTGAACTATTACCAGAGAATAAAGTTTCTATTTTAGAAAAATTAATGAATCAAAAAGATAAAAAAGATAAAATTATTTTTGTTGGTGATGGTATCAATGATGCCCCCGTTCTTGCAAGAGCTGATATTGGGATATCCATGGGAAACCTTGGTTCAGATGCTGCCATTGAAACTTCCGATATTGTAATTATGGATGATTCTCTAACCAAAATTTCTGAAGCAATTAAAATAGCTAAAAAAACAAAGATAATCCTAATTCAAAATATAATTTTCGCTCTTGGAATAAAAGTTTTATTTATATTTTTAGGGTTCATAGGAATAGCTACAATGTGGGAAGCAGTTTTTGGAGATATGGGGGTAGCAATAATAGCAATATTTAATTCAACAAGAGCATTAAAAGATTAAGAAATTATTTTTACAAGATCATAAAAGATATTAAATTTTTTTTCTAATATAATTTTATAAACAAAATTATTATTAATTAAGTTATAAAATTCCCATTTGTTGATTTTATTAAATTTATCAAATTCACCTACATTTTTCATTGATTGAAAATAGAAGTTAACATTCCCTTTTATTTTTGAAAATAGGTATATCAAGAAATCTTTATTAAAAACCGGAGAAAATATTGTTGACCTTAAAATGATTCTATTTCTATTAATTTGCTGATCTAAAAGATTATTTATAAAATCAATTAATTTTTCAATATGAAAATAAAAATCCTTATTTTTTAAACTTCCTTCATAAAATTTTTGATCTCCTTTTATATCAATAGCAATCTTATCTAAAGAAATGTCTTTACTCTGAATCATTTCCCCTAATTTATCAAGAAAAACACCATTTGTATCAAGTTTTATTTTTAAATCTTTTCTGATATTTTTTATCTCTTTTATAAAAGATGGTAATATTCTCCAATGAACTAAAGGTTCTCCACCAGATAAAACAACTGCAGTTATAAAGTTTTTTCTCATTTTAATAAATGAGAGCGCATATTCAATATCAAAGTTTCCCTCTTTCTCCTTTATAAGTTCTCTGTTATGACAATAAAAACAGTTTAAGTTACATCCTTGAAAAAAAATAACAGATGCAATTTCCCCTGGATAATCATTTAAAGAAAGTGGTAAAATTCCGGCTATTATTTTTTTTTTAAATTTTCTACTTTCTATTTCAAATTCATTTCGATTCATATTATTTACTTTTAATATATTAATTTTCAAAAAAAATTATATTTAAATAGATTCTTTATAGATGATGGTTTCATAATTATAAGTTTTTCTTTCAAAAAATTCCTCTTTTTTGCCTTTATTCCAGTTATTAACAGGTCTATAATAACCAACAACTCTTGAATAAATTTCTGTTTCAGATCCACAGATTTCACATTTTTCAACTTTTCCTCTAATATACCCGTGTATTGGGCATACAGAAAATGTTGGAGTAACAGAAAAATAAGGAATTTTATAATTTTCACATACTTTTTTAATTAGCACCTTTACAGATTGATAATCCGAAATCTCTTCACCCACAAAAATATGAAAAACTGTTCCTCCAGTATAAAGGGGTTGAAATATATTTTGATGTTCTAAAGCTTCATAAATATCATCACTATAAAAAACTGGTAAAAGTGTTGAATTTGTATAATATGGTTCAACATTTTCAGAAACTTTATTACCATTAATAATAGCTAAATCAGAAGCAGTTATAATATCCGGATATTTTTCTTTATCAAGTTTAGCAAGTCTATAAGAAGTACCTTCTGCAGGGGTTGCTTCAAGATTATATAAATGTCCTGACTTTTTCTGAAACTCTTTTAATTTATTTTTTATATAATATATGATCTCCAATGCAAATTCTATACCATCTTTTTCATAAATATTTTTTCTCATAAAATTATATAATGCTTCATTCATACCAATAATTCCAATAGTAGAAAAATGATGTTCTAAAGTACCCAAATATCTATTAGTATATGGAAAAAGCCCACTATCAAGGTTTTTTTGAACTATATCTCTTTTAATTTCTAGTGATTCAAATGCTAATAATAAAACTCTATCAAGGTTTGCAAAAAATTGTTCTTTTGTCTTTGAAATATAACCAATTCTTGGTAGATTAAGTGTTACAACTCCAAGTGATCCTGTAGATTCCCCTGCACCAAATATTCCATTTGTCTTGCTTTTAAGTTCTCTTAAATCTAGTTGAAGCCTACAGCACATTGACCTAACATCTGAAGGTTTTAAATCAGAATTTACAAAATTTTGAAAATATGGATATCCATATTTCCCAGTAACCTTAAAAAGTAGATCTGATATTTCAGAATTCCATTCAAAATCTTTTGTAATATTATAAGTAGGTATAGGAAAAGTAAAAATTCTACCTTTAGCATCTCCTTCATACATAACTTCAAGAAAAGCTTTATTTATAAGATCCATCTCTTTCTGAAATTCTTTATATTTTTTATCTTTTATTTTACCTTCATGAACAATATATTCCTCTTTTAAATCTTCTGGAACTTTTAAATCAAAAGTAAGATTTGTAAATGGAGTCTGTCCTCCCCATCTTGAAGAAACATTTAAACTAAAAATAAATTTTTGAATTTCTTGTTTTATCTCTTTGTATGAAAGACCATCATAATAAACAAATGGAGCTAAATAAGTATCAAAAGATGAGAAAGCTTGGGCTCCAGCCCATTCATTTTGAAGTGTTCCTAAAAAGTTTACCATTTGCCCCAAAGCTGTTGAAAAATGTTTTGCTGGAGCAGCTTCAACTTTATTTGGAACTCCACCAAAACCTTCATAAAGAAGATTTTTAAGAGACCAACCTGCACAATAACCAGCTATTCCCATAGAAAGATCATGTATATGCATATCACCTGATCTATGTGCTTTGGATATATCTTCAGGATAAATTTTTTCAAGCGTATAGTGAGAAACTATTTCACCTGCCGCATGCATTAAAAGGCCAGAAAATGAATAACCTGAATTTGAATTTTCATTTACCCTCCAATCACCTTGACAAACATAACCATCAACTACTTTCAATACATCCAAAAAGATATTTTTAGTTTCCCTAAGGAATTTTTTCTTATCTCTATACAAAATATAAGCTTTAGCTGTCTTTGCATGACCATTTTCTATAAGTACTTTTTCAACTATATCTTGGATCTCTTCAACTGTTGGTACACCATCTCCAAATTTTTTTACAAGTTCTTCCTCAACCTTCTTTGTTAACCTAACAGCAAGTCCATAATCTGTTCCACCAACTGCAACAGCTGCCTTAAAAATAGCATCAGTAATTCTACTACTATCATAAGAAACTATTTGCCCTGTTCTTTTTCTTATAAAATTTATCATCCTTCCTCCCTTAAATTAAAATATATTAAATAAAACTTTAATTGTTTAATAAAAATAGATTACCTTTCGGGAGGCTTTTATTTAATTTCTTTATAAAAGAAAAACTTTTATTATTAAGTAAAAAAATAATTATAAGAAAATAAAAACTAATTTATCTTCCTTAAATAATTTAGACAAACTTGATAAATTGAATAAGTTAAGATCTTTAAAAACTAAAATTTGAAATTTAAGAATAGTTTTTATAAAATTTGATACATAATAGAATATTAAGATAGATTTTAATCTACCCATATTCTATCACCTCCCGAATAGAATATGATGCTTCCAATCAAAGAAAGGTTTTCTGGCTTAAGGCTAACTACTTGAGCTCCTTCCCAGGGATAGTTTCTCCCCAGTGGATTTAAAGCTCTTTCGAAACCTATTACAGCTGCGGGAACAGCCAGGGAATTTCACCCTGTTCCCTTTAACCTTGATTGGTTAAATAATCTATAACAAATTTTTAAATTTCATCAAACAAAATTTTAAAATTTAAATGTTTTAATTTTCTATTTTTGTTTTTACTTTCTATAAATAAAATTGATAAACTTTATATAATTATAAAATTATCTCTTCACTTGATGGATCATATACTTTTATATCATTACTATTAAAATATATTTTTACATTATCTCCTTTAATATCATAATATTTTTGAGAAATTAAAGAGATAAAATCAGAATGTTTCGAAATATTATTTATTGGCTCTATAGCATAAATAAATTCCTTACCTAAAGGTTCTATAACTAAAATTTTAGCCTCAAAAAAGTTATTTTTATCTTCACCATTTTCAAAACTTAATTTTTCTGGTCTTATTCCAACAATTAAATTTTCATAATTTAAAATATTTTCAAATTTTATATTAAAAGTTCCAAAATTAAATTTATTATCCAATTTATTTATTTTAAATAAATTCATAGGTGGATTTCCTATAAAAGAAGCAACAAAAGTATTTTTGGGGTTATTGTAGAGATTCAATGGATCACTTATCTGTTGTATTTTCCCTTTATTCATTACTACAATCTTTGTTCCCATTGTCATAGCTTCTACCTGATCATGAGTGACATAGATAAAAGTTGTATTTAGCTTTTTTTGTAACAATTTAAGCTCAGATCTCATGGAATTTCTTAATTTTGCATCCAAATTTGACAGAGGCTCATCAAATAGAAATACTTTAGGTTTTCTAACAATTGCTCTACCTATAGCAACTCTTTGTCTCTCTCCTCCTGAAAGTTCTTTTGGATATCTATTTAAAAGGTGCTTTATATTTAATATCTCAGAAACTTCATTTACTATTTTGTCTTGCTCTTCCTTAGAAACTTTTTTTATTTTCAAAGGATATGTTATGTTTTGATAAACTGTAAAATGAGGATATAAAGCATAACTCTGAAAAACCATTGCAATATCTCTATCTTTTGGACTTATTTGATTAACAGTTTTACCATCTATCTTTATTTCTCCACCTGTGATTTCTTCAAGACCTGCAATCATTCTTAATACAGTTGATTTCCCACAACCTGATGGACCAAGTAAAACACAAAACTCCCCATCGTCAATAATAAGATTAAAATTTTCTATAACATATTTATCTTTTATATATGACTTACATACATTAGTTAATTCAACCTTACCCATGGTTCCTCCATTTACAAAATTATAAATAATTAACTTTTAAATCTTTTAAATAAAAATAATAATAATTTTTCTAAAAATATTTACTTATTTTTTTCTATTTATATTTTTTTTAATTTTTTATTTTATTGATTTATATAAATAAAATATTCAATCAAATTTTAATAAAAATTAGTTCTTAACAGATCCAAGGGTTAAACCAGAAATAAGATATTTTGATGTATACATAAAAAGTATAACAACAGGTATTGCAAGAAGTAGTGAAGCAGCAGCAAACATACCATATTCTGTCTGAAACTGCCCTTGCATACTATCGATTCCAAGTGGCCATGTAAAAAGTTCTTTTTTGGTTATTATAACTCTTGCAATTATATAGTCTGACCAAGCTGTCATAAAAGAAAAAAGAAAAGTAATTCCTACGGCAGGTTTTGCAAGAGGTAGAATTAGATCATAAAATACTTTTACTATAGGTGCTCCATCTATCAATCCTGATTCTTCTATGTCTATAGGTATAGTATCAAAATAACCCTTTAAAAGCCATATAGAAAAAGGTAAAGCAGAAGATGAATAAACTATAACAACTTTTATATATATACTTATAATTTTCATTTTAGCTAACAAAACATACAAAGGAATAAGTAACATTGTAGCTGGAAGCATCTGAGATACAAGCAAGAAAATCATACCTAATTTTCTACCAGGAAAATTAAACCTTGAAAAAGCATATCCTGCAGAAACTGCTAAAATTGTAGAAACGAATGCTGTTAAAATAGAAATCAACAAAGAATTTTTCAACCATAAAAAAAATGGTTTTTTTATAAATAGATCCTTATAATTTTGAAATGTAAAATTCTCTGGAATTATTGATAAATCTGTAGACATAACTTTATTGTATGGTCTTAAAGATATAGTAAAAATTCTGAGTATTGGATAAACTGTTACAATTATTGCAATTAACAGCAAAATATATATTAACATTACTTTTAATATTTTTTTTAAATTCATAATAATTCACCTATTAAATTTTTACTAATAAAAAATCAAATTTTTACCTTTCAAACTAAAAGTACCTGTTATTTTAATATAAATCAAAGAAAAGAAAACTAAGATTAAAAATATTAATATTGAAAATGCTGCTGCGGATGAAAAATTATAAAAGACAAAAGCATCTTTATAAACATAAGTTACTAGTATATCAGCATAAGAAGATGGTGTAGTAACAAGGTAAATAACATTTAAATTATTAAAAGTCCATATTGTTCCAATAATAATTGCAGGTGTTAAAATTGGTTTTAACAATGGTAAAGTAATATCTCTTAGTTGTTGAAAATAAGAAGCTCCATCAATCTTTGCTGCTTCATAAAACTCCTTATTTATAGACTGTAGGCCACCTGATATTATTGTCATCATAAATGGTATTCCAAGCCAAATATTTACAATAACTGGAGCAACAAAAGTCCATATTGGATGATTCATCCATGGAACAGGATCAATACCAATTTTTCCTAAAACAACATTGATAAAACCAAAAACTGGATTAAACTCTCCCCTCCATGCTAAAGCAAGAATAACTTGAGGTATTGCCCATGGTAATATTAAAATACTTCTAATAAATTTGTGTCCAGGTAACCTTTCTTCAAGTAAAAGAGCATAATATAGACCACCATAAACATGAAAAATTAAATTTATAAATGTCCACAAAATAGTTCTTCCCAATATTTTATAAAATGCTACTGATTTTAATATTGATATATAATTTTTTAGAAAAATAAACTTCTCATTAGTCCCCCATGTATATAAGTTTCTATTTAAAAATGAAATATAAATTTCATAAACAATAGGATAAATAACAATAACACATATAACAAAAAATGCTGGAAATAAAAATAAATAGGGGGTTTTATACTTTATCCAGAATTCTCTTTTAAACATAAAAACCTCTGTTTATTTAGCAATTAAAAATATAAAAATATTATTTATTATTTTTTAATAAAATAACTTAATAATCAAAAATAATAAAACTATCTATAAAAAACTTTGAAATTTATATTTTAACTATAATAAACTAAAATAAATAGAATGTAATATTTTATAATTTTTCAAAAAAATAATTCTCTCTAAATATTTTAACATAATACATAAAATATTTCAACAATTATAAATAAATAAAAATAAAAAAAAAAGAAGCCCCCTTTTTATTAAAAGGGGACTTCAATTTTTTCAAAATATTAAAATAATTATTGTCCTTTCATTTTTGCAATTTTTTCTGAAGCTTCTTTCTGCATATCAGCAGCAGCTTGTTCTGGAGTCTTAGATCCATTTAATACTGCTTCTAAATTTGGTCTTATTGCATCCCAAACAGCTCTCATTTCAGGAATTGTTGGCATAGGAGTACCATAAGAAAGTTGTTCCATTGAACCTTTTATAACAGCAGAAGCACCAGCTTCCATTTCTCCAAAATATTTTTTATTAGCTGGTAAAATATTTAATTTTGTTGCCCATAATTTTTGATTTTCGTAGCTTAAAACAAATTTTAAAAATTGAATTGCAAGTTGTACCTGTTTATCATTTATATTAGCATTTATAGAATAACCTTTTGAAGATGTATATGGTTTTGGATAATTACCACCTGGAACTTTGGGTATTGGGAATGTAACAATATCCATAGTTTGTTGATAATTGCCTAAAGACCAATCACCATTAATTATCATTAAAGATTTTCCTTCCTTGAACAATGTATCTGCTGCATTATAATCTAAATCTTTAGGTATAATTTTCTTATCATATAATGATTTATAAAATTTCAAAGCTTTTATCATAGCTTCATTATTTAAATCTGGCTCATTATCATTTTTAAAAACATTACCCCCAAAAGCACCGTAAAAAGCAACGAACCAGAAAGGTTCTTTTGCAAAAAATACTATTGGCCATTGATCATTTTTAGGATCTTTATCTTCTAAATTTTTAGCATAACTAGCATAATTATTAATAATTTCATCAAAGGAGTCTATTCTTTTGTCAAGAAGTTTTTTATTAACAATTAACATAAGGTGATTCCCTATTCTATCAGGTAGACCCCATATTTTACCTTTATATTTAAAGTTAGCTAAAGCAAAATCTAAAAAGCTTGCAACAAAATCTTTTGGTAAATATTCATCTAAAGTTTTTATAATACCACCTTTTAATGTTGCAAAAACTCCAACATTATCAGCTGGTCCATAAACTATATCTGGACCTTCACCAGCTACAGCTGCAGTCTGATAATTTGTTCTTAAATCTTCAGTTTGATAGTGAACTGCTTCAATTTTAATGTCTGGATATTTTTCATTAAATTTCTTTATCAATTCTTGAAGCAAAGCTTCTTCTGCTGGATCCATTTGGTGCCAAATAGTTAATTTTCCAGATTTTATCTCTTTAGCACCAGGCTTACAAGAAAATAAAACAAAAAAAGAAATTAAAATTAGAGATAAAACTAAAAGTGAAAAAACTCTTTTTTTCATAAAATACCTCCTAAATTTTTCTTTTTATTAAAAAGCTCTAGAACAAGAGCATGTGTCCATCCTAAGGGTTGAATCCATAATGGATTCATTTTATTATCAATCTGTTCTGGCAAAAATCCAACACTATTAGCTATTATTTTAAGTTTTTTTATAATATATTCAATATCTTTATTTAAATTTTCAAAATCATATCCAAAATCACTTTTAATGTTCTTAAACAACTCTATTTTTGAAATATAAAGCCATAGAGTTGTTATTATCCAGGAATTGCCACCAAAATATCTATCTCCAACATACCTATAATGAAAAAAGTTTTTTCTATTTAATAGAGCTTTATCTATAAAATATATTAGCCTTTTCTTTTCATCTATAGATAAAAAGTTTATATTAAAAGGATAAATTAAACATAAACTTGAAATATCTAGAGTATAGTCTGGACAATAACCTTTTAAAATTAAATTTTCATATAAATTTGAATTTGAAATAATTTGTTTATATTTCTCATTAAAATTTATTTCATCTTTATTAATTTTATCATTTCTTTTGTTTTTACTATTTTTTAATTTGTTTTTCAAGAGAAAACTTCTTATTATAATTACTTTCTTCTCATCAATATACATAAAAGAATTTATTAGATTTTTATAAAAAATTTTATAAAAATCATCAAAATCACTTTTAAAAAAACTAAACTCTTTATAAAACTCTTTTTTAATATCAACATTTTTTTCTAACTCAATTCTACCTATCAAATCAAAGCTAGCTTTTAATCCTTCTATACAAGATACTTGACTAAATAGGTGATATCCAAACCTTTCTTCCCATAGATCCATACATGGTTTAAATAAATTGATATCTTTATCATATAAATTTACTAAAAATTTTATTAATTTTATTATCTTATCTGTATTAATTAATATAAAATTTATATCATTAAAATATTTTAAATAATTATTTAAACTCCATAATATTAAACCAGTTTCATCATATTGATCACCCCAACATGGAGCTTTGAGGCCATTTGAATAATATCTTTGATGAACATAATTATCTTCAGAAAATGCGTTTAAAATAAATTCAAGAAACTTCTTGGAATAATTTTTAAAACCATTCTTACCCATTATATCAGAAATAATAGCAGCATCTCTTCCCCAACAGTAACCATATCCCCCGGAATATTCATATTTTTCATCTTGTTCAAAAGAAGCAAGTATTGCACCTGTTTTAGTTTGCAATTTATTTAATACATATATTGAAGTTTTTTCTAAAATATCTTTCTCCATAAATTCTTTATCTATATAATCTTGAAAATCATCATATTCATTTAAATTTTGATTCTCTGTAGTAGCAATAGATTTAACAAGAAATTCCAATTCTAATTTACTTTCTAAGAAGTTTCCACCATTTTGGTTAATATTATAAACTATAAAAATTTTATTAGCTAAAGTTTCATAACTGTTTTGGTAAAAATCTATTTTTTCTTTATTTTTTATTAAGTTTATTAAATTTGAAAATATATTATTAAACTTTTTATTCTTAAAACCTTGATGAAGTGGATAAAAAATAAAAATATCTTTTGATAATAAATTTATTCTAATATCCTGCTTATAAACACTTATCATTCTACTATTTATTAAATTATTTTGTTGTAATAATAAAGAAGCAGAATGATAATTTTCAGAATCTTTTAATTTAAAAACATAATATTCAATACAACTTGAAACTTTTAAATTATTAAAAAAAGTCTTTACTAATAAATAACTTTTGATTTTGCTATTTTTCTCATCATTATTATTAAATTCTTCCAATAATATCTCTTTTTTTATGAAATATCCTTTATTTTTAAGATTATTTTTAAAATTATCTTTATTTTTATCCTTTATTTTTTTTATAAATATATCTTTGTATCCAAATAACCTTAATAAATGATGCTTAGGATAATAAAAAATATTTACTATTCTATAATCTTCTGAAAAACAAATATCAATTAAAAAGTTTTTCGAATTAAGCTCAAAAGTTTTTCCATCTATATAAATCCATGAATTAAAAGAAGATAAATTTTGATAATAATCTTTATCAGGAAAAAATATAGATGAAAAAGCACCATCCCTATTAAAAGAAAAAAGAGAAGAATTATCTGCTAAAAAAACATAATAATTTTCAATTATTTTTTTTTGTTTCATAAAAACTATTCTTTTATTTTAATTTAAGTCCATAACTTTTTTATAAAGTATAATTACTATTTAAATACTATTTCCATAAATAATATCAGTTTTAACAATATGGTTTTTTATTTTGTAGCTATCATCATTTATGATTTTTAATAAACTATCAGTTATTTTTTCACCCAATATTTCAGGGAATGTTTCAACTGTAGTCAATTTAGGTGTAGATATATGAGATAAAAAGGAATTATTAAATGTTACAATACCAAAATCATTTGGAATATTAATTTTCAACTGTTTTAATTTTTCCAAAAATAAAAATGCAACATAATCATCAATTATAACAGCAGAATCATTCTCGTTTTTTCTTTTTACTATTTGATCAACAATATTGTCAATATTAACATTATTAAAATCTATAAAATAAACATACTTTTCATAATTTCCCAATTTTTTATTTGCAAAATCTTTAAAAGAAATGAAAGCATTTTTATTTTTTTCTGAGTTATCTAAACTATTTAAGCATTTATTTTCTAATAAAGCTTTAATAAAACCATTAAATCTATCATAGCAAACCGTATACTCAGAAGACCCAGAAATAAAAATAGGATTCTTATATCCATTTTTAAATAAAAGATTAGTAATCCGATAGGAAGCTTCATAATTATCATTGTCTATCCAATTATTTGTATCTATTAAAGGTTTTCCAAGTAAAACAAATGGAATTCTATTTTCTAAAAGAAATTCTATAAAATTATTATTATAAATTGATGCTAAAACTAAAACACCATCTATTCTGTGAGACATTATAATGGATTTTGCTTGTTCAAAAATAATTGAGTTTTTTTTATCAAACTCAATATATCCATTAAGTGTAAAATAGCCATTTCTGCTTGCAGTTTCATTTATTCCTTTAAAAACTTCTATGAAGAATGGATTTGCAAACGATTGCATAGGTGATCTAAATAAAATTATTCCTATAGTATATGTTTTTTTAGAACTTAAGGCTTTAGCATTTATATTTGGATAATAATCTAACTCTTTTGCTAATTTTTTAATTTTTTCCTTTGTTTCTTTTTTTATAAGATTAGAATCATTTAGAGCTCTCGATATAGTTGAAACTGAATAACCTGAAATAGAAGAAAGTTTTTTTAAATTAATTTTTTTCATTTTTTAAATATTAAAAATTTTATGCAAACGATTGCATAAATAATTTTTAATACATCTTAACAAAAAGTCAATAAAAAATTATAAAATTTTTAATTTTTTTTAAAAAATTTAAAAAATCAACAAAATCCTTAGAAATAAGATTAAATAATTTATTATATTTATAACTAAAAAAATTAAATATCAAAATTAATATTTAATGCCATTCTTATTTTTTTATCAAATCCTTTTAAACCTTTTAGTAAAAATATTTTTTTTTCATTTATTTTAATAAATCCATTTTTTTCATATAAATTTATTGCTTTATAATTATTACTATTAACATCCAATTCTATATATTTTTTATTTTCAATAGAATAATTTCTTATAAACTCTATTATTTTTTTTCCTATTCCCATTCCTTGAAATTCTTTTTTTATTGCAATAATATCTATATATAATCCCTCCTTCTTCATTTTAATTTTTTGTTCATATTCATATTTCATAAACAAATAAGCAATGAGCCCCTTAATTAATCCTAAATTTTTAATAAAATCTTTAATTCTAAATTTTAAAAATCTATTTATTCCATCAGATAAAGCAAATATTCCAACAGGTGTCAAGTCATAGTAAACTATAAAAAATAGTTCATATTTAAATGCATTTAAAAATAGATTATAAACCTTATGAGGATTTCTACTTAATAGTGAAAAATCCTTTTCATAAAAAGCATCAATAAAAATTGATGTAATCTTTTCTTTTAATTTAGAATCAACATTAAACCATAATTTTTTAATATCTATTTTTTCCATAAAAATTCAATTTTGAAATAATTATATTATAAATTAAAG
>JAOAHJ010000036.1 GCA_026415295.1 Spirochaetota bacterium
TTCTAAAGAAAAATATTTACAGGTTAAAATAGGTACACCTTTAGAAGAACTTGAAAAAAAATATATTGAATTTACATTGAGCAAAATTAAAAACAAAGCAAAAGTTGCAAGAATGCTTGGTATAGGTAGAAAAACTTTATACAATAAACTTGAAAAATTTGGACTTATTTCTAGCAACGAATCTAGTGAGAGTGAAGAGGAATTTGAAACTTAGAAATATCACAAAATCAGTATTAATTAATAAATAAAGAAAACAAATAAATAAAAACAAAAATTAATAAATAAATAATTAATTAAACTAAAAAATTGAAAAAAAAAATAGAAATAAATATTTAAAATTAGGAGCTAAGATTTATATGAAAAGCAAAAATATTATTGAAGAGAAAATAAATCTCAAAGAAGGTGAAAGAAGATATGTAACAGTGCTTTTTACTGATATGAAAAACTTCACCTCACTTTCACAAAAGCTTGATCCTGAAGAACTTGACTCTCTTATGACAAGAATTTTCTCCATATTTGAATCTCTTGTTAAAAAATATGATGGAATAATTGAAAAATATATCGGTGATGCTTTAGTTGCTATATTTGGGGCTAAAAAAATACATGAAGATGATCCATCTAGAGCTATAAATTGTGCCCTTGAAATGATTGATGCAATAAATGATCTTAATGAAATAATAGATAATGGTATAGAATTAAAATTTAGAACAGGTATACATACTGGGCTTGTAACAGTAGGTAAAAGAGGTGAATTTGATGTAGTAACGGGGGATACCTTAGCAATAGCTTCAAGATTGCAAGAAGCAGCAGAAGAAAACTCTATACTTGTATCAGAAGGAACTAAAGAAGAAGCTATTTATGATTTTACATTCTCAGGTCCAATAGAACTCTCTCTTAAAGGATTAAATCAAAAAATATATGCATATAAAGTAACTGGTTTTAATTATACATTCTTTAACTATAATTCTCCTTTTATTGGAAGAAAAGAATATATTGATAAAATTGTTCAAAAATATATTAAATTTTCTGGAGATAAAATAGATGGTTTTTATATAACAGGAGAACAGGGATCAGGAAAAACAAGACTTGTTGCAGAATTTTATAAAAAGATAAAAGAATTTCCTGATTATAATGGTGCTTTTTTATATGCAAAAGCTGGAGCTTTTCCATTTATAAAATTTGGGGTAATACTTAACCTTATTCTAAACTATCTTAAAATTTCAAAAAACGAAGAAAAAGAAAAAATAGTTAAAGCATTTAAGGACAAAATTGACCTTGATAATTTTGACATAATAAACTACTTTATATATCTTCTAAACCCTGAAACTTATGATTTAAAATTTAAAAAATTTATAAGTGATCAAGATACTTTAAGTCTCACTATAGATAACATAGATCCATTCAACACTCTTCTAAAAATAATAGAAAAAATATTCAATAAACATGATAATAAAATATTTTATCCAGTAATATATATAGATTCAGTTGATTTAATAGATAAAGAATCCAGAGATTTTTTAAGGTTTCTTTTTGATAAGTCAAAAATAAAACCATTTTTCCTTCTTTCTTCTGATTATCTTGATAATAATATTTTTACTCTTTTTCTTGGTGTTGAAGAAATTCAAATTCATCCACTTTCTGAACATGAGTCATATGAATATATCAAGCTTCTTCTTAAAATACAAATATCAGATGAAGATATAAAAAAAATATATGAGGCTACAAAAGGAAACCCATTTTTTATTGAAGAGTATATAAGATTTATAAACAAAACTGGAAATATCAATCAAGTTCCTACAACAATACAAAATCTAATACTTGCTTCATTTGATAAATACTCAATTGAAATTAAGGATATTCTTTATAAATGTTCTGTTTTCAGACACTCTTTTAATGTTGAATATTTAAAATATATAAACTCAAAAACTGGTGGTTCAAATGAAAATATTGAAAATATTTTAGATATATTAGTCAAAGATAAGGTTTTAATTTTTGAAAAGGGGGTTTATAGATTTAGACAAAGTCTTATAAAAGATACTCTTTATAACTCTCTCCTTATTCAAAATAAAAAGATTCTTCATAAATTAATAGCTCAGCTACTTATGAAAAATGAAAAATCATCACTTTCCACAATACTCTACCATCTTATAAATTCTGAAGAGTATGAAGAAGCAAAAAATTATCTCCTTGATAATGAATCAGCATTAAATATAGATTTTGTAAATTATATAGACAAAATTTTGCAAAATTTAAACAATCCAGATCCAGACTCAATCTTTGATCTATTACATATAAAATTCACTATTCTATTTAACAATGGTAGGTTAGATGAGGCAACTGAAACATTGTCAAAGATGTTACAGATCTCAATCAAAGAACTAAACAATAGATATTTTGCAAAAACTTTCCATTTTATGACCTCACTTTACAAAATGCAATCCGATTATGAAAATGTATGTTTTTATGGTAAGAAAGCTATATATTATTACAAAAAAGTAATTGAGGAATCTTCTAACTATTCAGAAGATTATAAATTAACTTTTCCAAATATTATATTTTTCACCTCTATTGCTTTATACCTTACAAACCGAAAAGATGAAGCTATAAGTTACGCAAACATCCTTCCTGAAAATGATTTCCATAGAAAAAGATTTTATGCTTTTTATTACTTTCATGAGGGATATTATAGTAAAGGAATAGGAATCCTTGAAGATATGTTTAATAAAGCTTTTAATGAAGGAGATGAACTTACAATCCTTTTTATAATTGATGAACTTGTTGATCTTCTTTATGAGATGGGAAATTATGAAAAGCTTATAGAATATATTGAAAAAATAAAAGATAGATTTCCTTTTAATTATAGATTCTTATCAAAATTTTACTCTTATCTTGGTATCTCTCTTATCTATCAAAAACAAAATGAAAAAGGTTTTGATTACTTAAAAAAGGCTGAATACTTTGCAAATCAACTTAAAAATGATTACTTAAAAACAAAGGTTTACTCTTTCCTTGCTGAAGGGTTCTATCTTTTAAATGATATTGAAAAAGCTCTTCATTACTCAAGAAACGGCTTTTTAATATCAATTAAAAACAAAGACCATCTCCAGATTTTTGAGTTTTGCCTAATCTTTTTACTTATATATATTAAAATTGGTGATAAAAATGGAATAGAAATTTTCTTAAAAGAATCTGAAGTTTATGCTGATATGAATTTTATTTTTAATTTAAAGTATAAAGCTTTGTTTTTATATATTAAATATAAATATGGAGATGTCCCAAAAGAGCAAAAAGAGAAAATTTTAGAAGAAGCTTATAGAGTTGTTCAAGAAAAGATTAAAAATGAGGAGAATGAAGAGATAAAAAAGCTTATCTTAAATATAAGATTTCAGGGTGAAATATTAAAAGAGCATGAAAATTATCAAAAGTCAAAAAAAATATAAAATTCTATTTTGGAGAGATGTCCGAGTGGTCGATGGAGACGGTCTCGAAAACCGTTATCCCTGAAAACAGGGATCGGGGGTTCAAATCCCCCTCTCTCCGAATATATTTGATATTACTTTTTTTACCATTTTCCAGGAGTATAATTACTTTGACCTGGATCATACCATGCTTCCATCAACTCTCTCCAAGTTTCAACCACTCCATCAGTATCAGAATCTGCAAAATCTATTTTACCATAGTAATGTCCACCTGGCCACCATTGATTTGTATCCATACTTGTATACCACCATTGATAAGAATAGTGAGAATAATTATTTTCAATTAAATTCCCTCGTGAGAAAAATATAGATAAACCTCTTTTAACAGTTGTTCCACTCCCATAGTATCCACCATAAGTAGAATCAGCATATGCCCATATTATAGCATCAGCTAAAGCATTTATAACTGCATCTGCTTTATTTATTAAATTTGATGAAAAAGCAAAACTATTTCCTTTTATTTGATAACATATATCATTTAAATCATAATAAGGATATGAAACAGATTCATCATCATTTTTATAAAAATGATATGAAAAATCCCTTAAAGTTTCTATATCTGTTTTTTTATTTTCATTATAAATAGCAACAGCAAGATTATCAATTGCAGTTTTTAATGTAGATATTTTTGATAAATCAACAGCAGATTGTGTTTGATTAGGTTCAGAACTTGTTGATTCCTTATACTGCCATACAACAAGTTTACCAAGTTCTTTTGGATCATTTGAACCGGAACCACTCATATTTGAAAATAATCTATTATAATCCCAACCATCACCCCACTCTTTTGCCATAGAACCAGCCATCACTTTTGCAAGATCTCTAAACTCATAGGCAACTTCAACTGTTCCCATCAAACATGCATCAAATCCTATAAAATCAAGCTTGTTTACTGTACTAAAGTGTTGAGAAATTACATTTTGAACCTCATCAAGGTATAAACAATCATCTGAATTTGTTTCATCCCAACATACTGCCTTTGCTAAAGCTTTTTGTGAACCAAAAGCTTTAGTTTTACTTCTAGCTCCACCTCCATGGTTCCAGAGTACTAAAGCATAATGACTTGAAGGATATTTTGTTTTACAATAAGAAATAAAATTTGAAAGAGTTGCAGGATCTCCCATATTTATTTCAGCACCATCAGCAAACCAGCCATCAGTTTTTTTTGTAAAGTTTCCATTCTGATTTATCTCATATAACCTTGCACCAGTCCAATCAGAACTTTCACCTAAAAGGTCTTCAATATTATTTCCATTATTATATCCACTGATTCTATCAATTAAGACAATAACTTTAATATTTGTTTTATTTAACCCATTCAACCCATTTACCATTTCATAAAAATCATCTATACCAGCTTGTTCAAGGTCATTATCTGCATCAAGATAGATCATAAAAGTCCATGATTCTGTTGGTTTAAAATTTATTGTAGGATTTTCATTTCTATAATCATAAGGATTTACTTTTCTTGATAAAACATCTTCCTCTTTTTTTTCAGTTGGGTTTTTACAACCAAAGAAAAAAATAAAAATTATAGAAAGCAAAAATAAAAAAAATAAAGTTTTAACTTTCAATTTATACCTCCAATAAATTAATATTTATCCTTTTTTATATATTCTTTTTATTAATAGCATAATATTTTATTTTTTCAATTTTATTATTCTTGAATTTATTTTTCTTGTAATTTTATAAAAATTAATTAATCTTTCTTTTGATATGAATATATTAATAACAAATGATGATGGAATTACTTCCAATGGACTTAAAACACTTTTCAATATATTTAAGAATGAGCATCATGTATTTGTTGTGGCACCTGCTTCTGAAAAATCAGGTTCTTCTCATGCTATTTCACTTTTTAAACCTATCTACTATGATATACTTGAAAAAAATGTTATTTCTCTTGAAGGATTACCTGTAGATTGTGTTGTCACTGGACTAAGAGGTTTTTTTAAAGATATCAATTTTGATCTAGTTTTATCTGGAATAAACAAGGGGCCAAACCTTGGAAATGATATATTTTATTCGGGAACATTTGCTGCTGCAATGAGAGCTGCTGAAGAAGGAATACTCTCTTTTGCTTTTTCTTTAGCAACCTATAAGGAACCATATCTTTTTGGAGACTGTGAAGAACCAATAAGAATAATAGTTGATAAAATTATCAGAAATAGAGAAAGAATATTAGAAAAAGCTGCTTCTTTTTATAAAAACTCTTATAAAGTATTAAATGAAAATAAATCTATTGAAAAAATAATATCAGAATTAAACTGTGTTTTTAATGTTAACTTTCCATATTTTGATATAGATCCAAATAAAATAAAACCAGCTTATATATCAAAAAGAGATTATAAAGATAAAATATTATTTGAAAGTAAAAAAGCAGAAAATTTTGTTGTTATAGAGGGAGATATTCCTGAATTTTCTACTGATAATTTTGTTGACTCATATCTTATAGCCAATGGTTATATATCTATAACTCCAGTTTTCTATCCAGGTTCAGGAGCACCTTTTATATATCCAGAAGCTTTAGATGAATTTTTCTAAAATAAAAATAAAATAAATTAAATCAAATTTAAATATATTTGAATTTAAAAATTAAATATATAAAATGAATAAAAAAGAATAAATTTTTAATCAATTAAAATTAAGATTAATAAAATTAAAGTAAAAATATAATAAATAAAAATAATAAAAAAACTTAAAATATTATTAGTTTAGTAAATATTTAGTAAATATATTAATAGATAAAATTATATGAATATATCTCCTGTAGAAAAATATTTAGTTCAAGCAAAAAGCTACTTTGATAAAGGTGATTTTGAAAAAGCTATTAAAAATATAAATAAAGCTTTATTTTTTGAGAAAGATAATGAGAGAGCAAATTATTTTAAAGGTTTAATATACATTAAACAAAGAAAATACAAAGAGAGTCTTGAACCTTTAAAAATTGTATCTGAAAAAACTAAAGATTTTTTAATAAAAAATCAAGTTAATCTTTTAATTGGTTATATTTATGACTATATTGGTAATACTTTTAAAGCTATAGAATATTTTCAAAAAGTTTTAAAAGCTGGATTTGAATCTACTCAAACATATAATGCTCTTGGGGCATTGTATTATAAAGCTGGTGAAGTTAAAAAAGCTATCTCATATACAAAAAAAGCTTTATCAATAAACAAAAATAATTTTAATGCTATGAATACATTAGGTTACATTCTTGTGGATAGTGAGATTAACATAGACCTTGGAATAAAGCTTATAAAAAGATCTCTTGAAAATGATATAAATAACCCTGCAAGATTAGATTCTATGGGTTGGGCTTATTATAAAAAAGGAGAATACAACTTAGCTTATACTTTCTTAAAAAAAGCTTATGATCTTATGCCAGATGACCCAACAATAAATGAGCATTTACAAAAACTCTCAAAAAAGTTATCTTTAAGTAGATAAATTAATCTTTTTATCAATTAAAATCCAAAATATGTCCAGGGGGAGTTGAACCCCCAACCACAGGATCCGCAGTCCTGTGCTCTATCCATTTGAGCTATGGACACAAAAATCATTTAAAAAAAATATAGATATGATAATTTATTTTTCAAGCAAAAAAGAGGATATAAAATGGACCTAAAAACCCCAAAGAATATATTATTTGAAGAAAAAATAAAAGAAAAAAGTAATTATTTTATTAAAAACTATTTATCTGATTATGAATTTATTGAATTTAAAGGAATTAAAATATACAATTTAGATTCAAATAATATTATCTCTTTAATAAAAAATACAATTAAAGAAAATATTAAACTACATATTATTACTTTAAATGCTATAATATTAACCAAAGCTTTATTAAACAAAAAATATATGCAACTTCTATCCAATTCTGATTTAATAATTGCTGAATCTGATGGAATCGGACTTCTTTTCAAAATGTTTGACAAAAAACTAAAAGAAAAAGTTGCAGGAATTGATCTTGCAAGAAAACTATTACATTTTTCTGAAGTTGAAAATCACTCTGTTTTTCTTTTAGGTGGATCGAAGGAGGTATCATTATTATCAGAAAAAAATATAAAAGCTACTTTTAAAAATTTGAAAGTTGTTGGAAGATTTCATGGATATTTTAAGGATGAAACTGAAGAAAAAAATATTGTTACAATTATAAGGAAAAGTTCCCCTGATATTCTATTTGTTGCTATGGGTTTCCCAAAACAGGATATTTTTATAAATAAATATAAAGAAAGTTTAAATTCAAAAGTAATGATCGGTATTGGGGGAACATTTGATATTTTTGCAGGGAAAAAAAGAAGAGCACCTAAATTTTTTATTAAAAATAAACTTGAATGGTTTTATAGAATTATAACAAACCCATTAAAATATTACCAATTTTTTTTAATTTTAATATTTTTCTTTATATGTATATTTATAGGATTAAAAAATTTTATTTTAAAAACTAAAAATAGAAGTAAGGAAAATAATTTTAAAAGGGAAAAAAATGATTGAACCAAAAATATTAAAAGGTTTTAGAGATTCTTTACCTAAAGAGGAGATAATAAGAAAAAATATTATAAGAAAAATAGAAGATTCTCTTTCTCTTGCAGGTTATGTACCAATAGATACCCCAGCTTTAGAATATTACGACATTCTAACAGGTAAATCTGGTGAAGAAACAGAAAAACAGATCTTTTCATTTGAAGATGCTGGTGGAAGAAAAGTCGGTTTAAGGTTCGACCTTACAGTTCCTCTAGCTCGTTTTGTATCAATGTATCAAAATGAGTTAAGTTTTCCTTTCAAAAGATACCATATAGCTAAAGTATGGAGAGGTGAAAAACCTCAAAAAGGAAGATTTAGAGAGTTTTATCAAGCTGATTTTGATATTATTGGTTCTGATTCTATAGGTTCTGATATAGAAACTATAAATACAATTATAAATCTTATGAACGCCCTCTCAGTAACAAACTTTAAGATTCATATTAATGATAGAAAACTGTTAAAATCAATATTTGAGAAACTCAATCTCTCAAATTATGAAACTCAAATATTAAGAATTTTTGATAAAATAAAAAAAGTATCTACTTCAGAAATTGAAAATGAACTTTTTAATATTGGAATTGAAAAAAAGATCATAGAAAAGCTTTTTAATACCCTTAAAATATATGATAATTTATATTCTCTCCAAAACATTTTGGAAAAAGAATTCAATATAAATAACACAAACCTTGAAAAAATTTGCAAAATATTTATTGACAGTGGCAAATTTCAATACTTAAAGCTTGACCTAACTATAACAAGGGGGCTTGATTACTATACAGGACTTGTATTTGAAACATTTATTGATGGAGCAACAGAATATGGATCCGTTTGTTCTGGTGGAAGATATGAAAACTTAGTTTCTCTTTTCTCAAAAAGTTCATACCCTGGTATAGGGGGATCAATTGGTTTAGATAGGCTATTAACTATTTTTAATGATAAAAATAATCTTAAAGAAAATAATTCTATATCTATACTTATCACAAATTTTTCACTAAATTACCTTCCCCTATATTTTGATCTTCAAAGCAAAATTATATCAAATAACATATGTTGTGAAATATATCCTGACCCTGAAAAACTTTCAAAACAATTTAAATATGCTGATAAAAAAGGTATAAATTTTGTTATGATAATAGGAGAAGAAGAATTAAAAAATAAAATTATAAAATTAAAAAATTTAAGATCAGGAGAAGAAATATTATTTAAAGATATAGAAGAAGTAATTAAAAAAATAAAAAAGGAAAATTAAAATAATAAACTTAAAACATATTATTAATTTTTTAATTAATTTAAATAAATTATATTTAACTTAAAATTTAATTTATTATATTATTAAACTATTATAATTATTATGTTAATAAAGATAATTATCTTATGATTTGGTTATATTTTATAAACAAATAATATAAATTTTATTTTTTTGAAATATTAAGAAATTTAGTTTTTTATTACTAAATTTTTTTATTTTAATATCTACTTTAAGTTGTCACCTATTTTTATGTTTACCCCTAATTATACTAACTATTTGTCCCTTTTTATAGATAATTATATTCCGTATATTGCATTTGGTGACTCTTCAAATTTAAATAAAGCTTCAATAATGAAATTTAATGGAACAAATTGGGAATACATAAAATATCATGGATTTTCATCTAGTACTGTAGATATATGATTATTACTTAAAAAAATAAACTAAATTGATTTTATTCTATGCTCAACTATTGAACCCTATTTCATCAAACAATTTATAAACCAATAGAGGATCAAAAACAATCTTTTCTTCTATATGTAATCCTATGTCAAAATATTCTTCATTTGGATCTTTTTTAGTCCACATTACTTTTGCTTTAAAATGCAATTTATTTGGAAGTTCTCCAGCAATATCTTTAGGGATATTTAAAAAAAGTTCATAAATTTGTCCTTTTTCATAAGTCTTTTCAGTTACAACCTGTAATCCATCTTCAGACAAGTTTATAAGGTGCCCGAAAAGATTTTTATCTTTATCAAAAACTTTCAAATAATATATAAGATGTCTTCTTGGAACTTTTCTTTTTTCCATAAACTCTCCATTTATTTGCATATTTATAAAAATAAAATAATTACAAATTGAAAAGCAAATATTAATAAATTTATTATAAAGTTTTACTCCCTTCAATTTTAATTTTAATATTTTAATTTTTAATTTCAAATTCTTTTTCCATTTTAATTTTAATTTTTGATCGCTTATTAAATTACTTTTTTATTTAATTCTAATTTTTATTTTCAACTGTTTTTATTTTCTTATTCAAATTTAACTACATTCACTTTTATATGTTTATTTTTTATTTTTATTTACATTATTTAAATTTTATTTAAAATATTAAATATGAAAGATGGAAACTTAAACAATTCATCAAAAAAAAGTTTCATTAATAAAATTGACAATTCTATATTAAAATCAAGGCTATATAAAAGAGAAGAGGACATTAGAGGAGCTTATTTCAGAGATATTACTGCAATTATTCACTCCTATCCATTTAGAAGACTAAAACATAAGACACAAGTATTCTTTTCGCCAAAAAATGACCATATTTGCACAAGAATAGAACATGTTCTTCATGTAGCAACTATATCCGCAACTATCTGTAGAGCACTTAATCTTGATTCAGATCTTGCATGGGCTATAAGTGTTGGGCATGATTTAGGCCATGCACCTTTTGGGCATGTTGGTGAAGAAATAATATCTAAAATTACAAAAATAAAACCATTTCATCATGAGCATTATTCTCTTTATCTTGTTGATAATCTAATAAATTATGGTAAAGGGTTGAATCTAACTTATGCAGTTCGAGATGGTATCGCTAAACATTGTGGAGAAAAATTTGAAAAATTTATAGAGCCTGATTTTGAAATTTTTAGAAAAAAAGATGGTTTTGAACCTAAAATAATAGATCCTTCTGAAATAAAAGATCTTAACCATTATCCTGCAACTTATGAAGGATGCGTTGTTTGGATGTCTGATAAAATTGCATATGTTGGAAGAGATCTTGAAGATGCTTTACAACTAAAAATAATCAAAGAATCTCAAATTCCTGATATTATAAAAAAGGAACTTGGAATTAAAAATAATGAAATAATAGATAAATTTGTAAATGATATTATAAATACTTCAAAAAAGGAAGGAAAGATCTCATTTTCTGATAAGATGTTTGATCTTTTTTTAAAATTAAAAAATTTTAATTATAATTTTATTTATAAAAGTAAAATATTAAATGACTATTTTAATTATTTTGAAAGAGTATTAAAAATACTTTTTGAATATTTATGTGAAATTTTTGATAAATATAAAAACAACTATGACAAATATAAAACTGAAACAAATTTTTTAGCTATAAGATTTGGAGATTTTATAAGAAAGATGGAAACTTTTTATTCTTCAGGCAAACACCTTACTTTTTATGATAATAAACACACTAATATTGCCCCAGTTGTAGATTATATTACTGGAATGACTGATGATTATGCTTTAGAATGTATTTATGAAATAATGATACCTAAAAAATTTGAGTTTAAATTTGATGAATTTTTATTAGAAGAATAAATAAAATATATGTTTTATAATAATAGTTAAAATTTAATATAAAAAAAACAAATTTAATATAAAACAATATACAAAATAATATATAAAAATTATATATAAGATATTTTAAAAAAAAATTATATTAATGCTTTTTTTAAAAAAAAATTTTTCTTTTAATGGAGTAATTTTATGAATCAAAAAAATTCCTTTATTCAAAATTTTATTAAAATTCTTATAAAATTAATATTTTATACCATTATAATTTTCTTTTCAATTTTAGGATTTCAAAGAATATTATTATATATTCAATTTAAAAACTTCCAAAAATATGCAAATAAAATAGAAAGCAAAAATAAATACACCCCTATAACCAAATTTAACAAAAACGGTGGTGAACCTCTTTTTATGGTAAAAAAAGATTATAATACAACAATATTTTTTATGGAAGGATTTAGAACCCAAAATCCATCTGGAATGTATAAAGAGTGGTTTGATGAACTTCATTATAAATATAAATATAATATAGTTGTACCAATATATGGTATCCAAAGCTGCCCCTTTAATCTTAGAAATAGGGAATGGTTTTTTGAAGAAGATTTAAGAGAGATAATTCAAATCTATGATGCATATTGTTCAAATATTGAAAATAATCATAAAGTAATTGTTATTTCACAATCCTTTGGTGCCCTACCAAACTCTTTTATTTTACTTGAAGGGAAAAGAAAACCTAATTTAGCTGTTTTTTTATCTCCTCTAAACTCTTTTATGGAATATAAAGCTGCAGGCCCTATTGTATATTGGCTTTCAAAGCAAACTTCATGGCTTAGGCATATATTTTTATTTACAAAACCATCACCTGCACCAAATAGAGCTTCTGTATGGGATATTGTAAATAAAGAAAAAAATTTATACTATGCAAATAATTTTCCAATAAATCCTGAAGACTCTGCTGAACTTGGCTATAGATCTCAACTTGCAGCAAAATTTATGGAAAATAATATTTTGCCATTTATTAAGAACATGAACATTTTTATTGCGTGGGGAGATTCTGATCTGTATTTTTCACAAAAAGGATTTGAAAATTTTGTAAATATTTTATCAAAAAATAACACTGTAAATTATTTGAAATTAAATAACTCAGGGCATATGGTTTTACTTGATAATGGTGAAAAAATATTAAAAGAAAAAATTCTTGAAACCATAAATAAAATAATAAATAAATAATTTTAATAAATAAAACTTATATCTTACTCAACTATAATCTATCCAAAACAACATTTATATATTTTCTTAATATAAGTTTATTATTTTGATCATAAAATTCAAAAAAAATAACATGTGGTCCATCAGTAATAGAAGAATTTATATTAATTAAAAAAACATTTACAGGTGCTTGTTGTAATAAAATTTCCTCTTTTAAATCACTGTAACCCGCAAAATATATACTAACTTTTGAAGGTTTTTTAATAAATGGGAAAATACTGCTTTCAATTATTATTTGTAAATTATTGTTTCTAATTATATCTCCATTTTCTGGATTAACAATTTTTATATCTTGTGTGATTAAAATAAAATTATTTTTACATGATAAAAATATTAATAAAATAAAAAGCAAAAATAGAAAAATAATTTTTTTAAAAACTTCCATAAGTATATTTATATTAAAATAATAAAATAAAAAATCTAATTTTTCAACTTAATATTTTCCAATACTGCCAAAAAAACTCTATCAATTTCTTCAAAATTAAATGGTTTTGATAATAGAAAAATATTTTTATTATCTTTTAATGAGTTTAATTTTTCATCAAGGAATAAACCTGTTGAAAAAATAATCTTAGTTTTTTCAAAATCCAGGTTTGATTTTATATTATTATAAAATATTAAACCATCTTCACCAGGCATAATATAATCAACAATAATTATATTTATTTCATTTTTATTTTTTAAAAATAATTCTTCTCCAACCTTCCCATTTTCAGCACAAATAGCCTCAATATTGTAACTTGAAAAATATTTTCTAAGAATAAGACGAAGATTTTGCTCATCATCTATAATTAAGACTTTTATTTCATTAAGACTTTTTATTATCTCTTTAATTTTTTCTTTTAATACATTTTTATCAATATAATTTAAATAACCTTCATTTATTGAATTAGTTTTATTTATGATACTTTCTTGAAATTTACCTTCATTAATTTCTTTTTTTATATTAAATTTATTTATTATAAATATTTTATAATCAATATCGAAAGTTGAATAGTAAACAGGTAAATATAGATTAAATTTTGAACCTTTATATTTTATACTGAAAACATCTATAAAACCAAAATGTTCCTTTATTATATTTAAAACCATAGATAGACCTATTCCTGAAGAACTACTTCTCTCCTTTGTTGTAAAAAATGGATCAAATATTTTATTTATTATTTCAGAGTCTATTCCTATCCCTTGGTCTATTATAGAAATTTTATAAAAATAGAATACTTTTTCAATTTCATATTTAACATCAATATTTTCAGGTACATTTGTATCGATTAACTTATTAGAAAAAGCTCTGTTTTTATTATAGTCTTCTGAAATCTCTTCGAACTCCTTCAATTCATAATTAAAAATTTCATCTTCTGATCTAAACTTTATATTTTCATCCCATTCTATCTTAAATAACTTATTAAAAAACTTAAAATTACAAAATGTTTCTTTATCAATAATATCTATTTTTACTATTAATACACCCCCTCTTCTTTCATAATCTTTTTTCATAATTGTCATAGCATGATAACCGTTTATCATAATATTTAATATAGCCTGTTCAATTCTATCTTGAATCCCATTAAAAATGAATCCAAACTTATCTATTTTCTCTTTAATCTTATTTTCTATTAAAGTTTTATTGCTTTGATCTATTAATGCCAATTTACTCTCTATAATTTTCAAAAGTTTTTCTTTTAATTTTTCATTTGTTAACTCATTTTTATATATTATTTCAACATCTTTTGAAAAAGTATTCTTGCAAAGAGAAACAAGACTTGATATACTTTTATCTATATCAAATATATTTTTTTCAATATTAAATTTTCTTGTAAATAAAAACAATTGATTAATAACATTTGTAGCTCTATCTATAGAAGTTTTAATTAAATTAAAATTCTCTAAAAAAGAGTTGTTTAATTGTGGAATATTTTCAAGATCAAGTTCCAATAGACTTAGAGAACCTTTAATCCCTGCAAGAATATTGTTAAAATCATGGGCAATTCCACTTGCAAGTACTCCCAGTGATTCTAATTTTTGAACTCTAGTAATTGTATTTAAATTATTAACTTCTTCTGTTGTATCTTGAATTAATATAATAGCTCCAATTATATAGCTAAACTTAAGTGGGAAAATATCAAGATTGTGATATTTTCCTTTAAAATCACCTGATTCTATTTTAACATTCTTTTTTGAAACTGTTTGCCCTTCTATAATTACATTATCTATATCATCTTTAAAATTAACAAAATAATCTGATATATCAAATATGCTTTTTGAAGTAAAGTTGCAATTTATTATTTCATATGTATCTAAGATCTCATTTTTATTTGGTTTTAAACTACAAAATAATTTACAAAATTCTTTATTTATTCTTTTAATTAGAAAATTTGTATCAATCATAACTATTGGATATGGAAAATTATCTATCATATTATTTATTATTGCCAATTTCTCTTTTATATCTTGTCTCATTTTTTCAAATGATTTATATATAAAAGATATCTCTTCGACATCCTCATCTATTAAAATCTTTTCATCAAAATCTATTTCTCCAAGTTTACCTATATATTCCCCTAGATTATTTAATGGTCTCCCTATTACTCTATTTATAAACCAATAAATAAAAAATATAAATATACTTAAAATAATAAAGGATAAAATAAAAATAAATAATTCAAATCTGTAAATTTCCTTATTTATATAATACATATTAAAACCAACTTTAATTGAACCAATTTTTCCAACTTTTTCATCAGATATTTCTATAATTTTATCAAAAATGTCTACATCAAAATTAAGAGTTTCATCTATCAATGATATAGTATTATTGATAATAAAACCTTTATCATCATAGATATATATATATGCTATACTTTTATTTAATATCAATAATTCTTTACAGTTTAATTCAACTCCATAATAATCATATCTTTCTATTAAAGGAGTTATTGTTTTTATAAAATAATTTAATGTTGCTTCACTTTGACCTATAAAAACAGTTTTTAAATATTTTGTAAAAAAATTTATTATACCTAATATTAAAAAAGCACCCACTAGAAAAATTAGAATTAAAAAAATTATTATCAATTTTTCTGATAAAGTTCTAAATTTAATCTTAAAAATTTTAGTTAAATTTTTAATTTTATTAAAATTTAGATTTAACAACAATCTCTCCCTTTATAATCTTGAGTCTCAAATCTTCAATTAAGTTTAAATTAACATTTCCAATTAAATTTCTTGTATACTTCATTTCACTTAAACCTACTCCATTTTCTTTTAAACCAAGTCTATAATTTTTTGGCTCAAATTGCCCTGAAATTATTTTTGAGACTATAAATATTATTCCTATATCAATATTTTTCAAAACAGAAAAAAGTATTTTTCCTGGGATAAAATGATCTTGATCAGTATCAACACCTATGCCATAAATAGGCAGTATTTTAATTTTTTCATAAGCTCCAAGATTTGAACCACCAGCTACACAATAGATAATATCAACTTTAAATTCTTTATAAAACCTCTCCACCAAATAACTTCCTAATTCCTTATCATTAAATGGTTGTTCTGATGATCTAAAACAATCTTTGTTTATATAATAAGCTTTAACTTTTTTATTTTTATCAATATATTCAACTCCTTGTTGAAATCCTAAAAAAAAATCATTAATAACATCTATATCCATACCACCTAAAAAACCAATGGTTTCAACTTTAGATAATTTAGCAGCTAAAACTCCTGCAAGAAAAGAAGCTTCATTTTGTTTAAAAGTTAAAGAGCAACTTTTATTAAAATGTTCTTTTATATCATTATCTATACTTATAAAATAAATATTATTATAAACCTTTGCAAGATTCTTAATAGGTTCTTCACTAAATATACCATTGCCCCCTATTATTATATTATAACCATCCTTTATTGCTTTTTCCATATACTCATAAGTCTTATCAAATGTACCACATAAATATATGTGGGTTCTTAGCTTGTATCGTTTTTCTAAAAACTCTAAAGCTTTAACCTGTAAATCTGCAAAAGCATTATCCCCTACATCATTTATAACAAGGGCTATTTTATAATTATATTTTTTATTAATTCCCTTAGCTTTTAACCATATTATAGAAAAAATAAGAATAAAGATAATTATTAATATGATGAATATTTTTCTCATATAAACCCCTTATTTTATTTAATTATTATTAATTAATAATTAAAAACTGTTTTTATTAAAATTTCTCCATTTATTATTCTCTTTTTAATATCCTCTATTTGATTTAAAACTTTATTCCCAATAATTTCTTTTGTGTATTTCATTTCTGTCAAAGAAACACAATCCTCTTTTAAACCTAAAACATAATTCTTTGGTTCAAGTTTATTATTAATAATTAAATCAATAATCAAAACAATTGCATTGTCTAGTCTTTTCATTGCTGAAGTTAATATTACCCCTGGGACTAAATAATCTTGATCAGCATCAACACCAATTGAAAATATATTATTCTTTTTGCATGCATTAAAAACACCAAGATTAGTTCCAGCAGCAACTGCATAAACTATATCAAACTTCATTTTATTATATAAATTATCAATAACTTCAAAAGCTTCTTTTGGAGAGTT
>JAOAHJ010000037.1 GCA_026415295.1 Spirochaetota bacterium
TTTTTATCAGACCTATATTTTTGTAAATATCTATCTAAAAGCTTATTGTCCAAAGGTCTGAAAATTACATTAATTGGATATCCCATCATTGAAAAAAATATTCCATTTAGTTCCCAATTACCAAAATGAAAAGATAAGCATATTAACCCTTTTCTTTCTTCAAATAATTTGTTAAATAAAGCCATGTCTACATTATTTTTTATTAAAGAAGAAATATTTTTTTGATTTATCTTAGGAGAATAGATTAAAGTAAAAAAGATTTTACCTAAGTTTTCTAAGTTTTTTAGAAATATTATTTTCTTAAATTTTTTAAATGGGATGTTAATATTATATAATTTTGAGAAGTTTTCGTAATCATGAAAAATAAATTCAATATTTTTATATGCTATTTTTCTTAAAATGGGTATTATATATAAAATTTTGAATAATTTTGATCCAAATCTTATGCCTTTTTCATAAGGAAAAAGATGAAAAATTCCAAAAATTAATTTTACTAAAATATATTCAATAAATTCAAGGAATCTATTTTTTTTATTCATTATTCTCCAATTTCAATTGGATATTCATTTCTTTCAAATGCATCTAGTACAAGAAAAGTTTCAACTTTTTTAACAGCTTCTGATTCAGAAATTTTTGCAGAGATAACTTTATTTAAATCTTGAAGATTTTTTGCTGAAACTTTTACTATAAAATCAAATCTTCCTGTTATATGAAAAATTTCAAGAACTTCATTTAAATTGATTAAATATTTAAATAAACTATTAACTGTTTCTTCATTGTTTTTTTCAAGATAAATACAGATAAAAGCTAAAATAGGTCTTCCAATTTTATCTCTATCAAGAATAGCTTTATATTCTTTAATATAACCAGAATTTTCTAATCTTTTTACTCTTTCAAGTACAGAAGGAGGAGATAAATTAAGTTCATCTGAAAGCTTTTTATTAGTAATTTTTCCGTTTTTTTGCAATATTTGTAAAATTTTTAAATCTTTATTATCTATATTATTATTCATCAATATAATATCCTATAAATTTTTTTAGAAAAATTTTTCATAATTATTAATTATATCTTAGCTCAATCAATGAATCTATAAAGTTTTTCTACTGTTTCTAAAACTTCCCATTTGCATTTTAAGCCTTTAGGAAATTCAACAAAATCTCCAGCTTTTATTTCTGAATAATTTTTATCATCTAACCAAACTTTTACATGACCTTTTAAAAAATAACATTGCTCAGTATCTTGATATTCCCAGTCAAATATAGAAGGTTCACATGACCATGGAAACCATTTATCAAGATGAAGCTCTTCTATTTCTTTTTGTGTTAGCTTTTTAATAATTATTCTCATTTGAAACCTCTTCAAAATATATAAATTTTATTTAATTTTATAATATAATAAACTTTTATAATAAACTTTATTTGATTTTTAAAAAACTTGATAATTAAATAAAAAATAATGGATAGCATTAAGCTATCCATTACTTCTTAGATTTTTTACCTTGTTGATTTTTTCTCTGTTTTTTTAATAATTTTCTTTCGAGAGCTTTTTTCTTTTGTTTTCTTATCTCAGAAGGTTTTTCATAAAATTCTTTTTTTCTCCATTCCCTAATGATCCCCTCTCTTTCACATTCTCTTTTAAATCTTTTGATGACAAGTTCAACAGGTTCATTATCATCTGCAAAAACTCTAGCCAACTTTATCACCCCTCTTTCTTATTTCTTTAATTAATAAAATTATAAAATAAGTCAAGAAAAATTTTTAAAAAATTTGATTATAAAAAAAAATAATTTTATTAGGTTGTTAATTATAAAAATTAAATAAACCGATAAGATTTAAAATTGATATAATTTAAATATAAAATCAAATAATTATATAAAAAAGTAATATTAATTAAGAAAATTTAATTAATTTATTTTATTAATTAAAATTCTATATTGTTTTAATATAATAATAAATTATAATTATATTGATATTTTATTGGATGGTTTAATTATATGATGGATAATTTATTTGAAAATATTGCTAAAATAGCTTCAACCATTGGGGAAAAATTTAATGTAATTTTTTTGTCTATTCTTTCAGATATTGATATTGAGACAATTTTATTAAATTTGAATTCTGAAATTGGCAAGAGAAAATTTGAAAAGTTAGATAATTTAAACTATAAGTTTATTAAAAAAGACGATAGAGAAAAATATTTAAAAGAACTAACAAATGAAGAAAGAGAAAATATATTTAAAAAACATAAAGAATCTTTGGTTAAAACTATTATAGAGGAAACAAATTATTTATTACAACAGGAGACAAGAAAATTACAAAAAGAACAGGTTATAAAAATATTTACTGATTTGATTGAATATTTGATAAATGAAGAAAAAGTTTCTTTTGTAGTTAAATATTTGGATTACATTATTTCAATTGCTTATAAGAACTCAGAAAATTATGAAAGATTATTAATTTTAAAGTCTAAAATAGAATTAAGAAAGAATAATTATGAAGAAGTATCTAGATTATTAAATCAGATTAATATTTATCCAGAATTTATTGTAAGAAAATATGAAATTTTAATAGAAATGAATTATCAAAAAGGAAACATTGAAGAAATAGAAAAAATAAAAAAATCTTGGATTGAAGTTCTTGATATTTATAAAATATACAATGAATCAATTTATGTTTATAGAACTGTTGAATATATGTTGAGGATGAGTAAATATGCTGAAGTAATTGAAATTTTGTTAAATAAAATAAATGAAATAGAAAGTTTATATAGAAAATCACAATATCCTATTTTATCAAAAATATTAGGAGATATTTATAATGTGCTTGGAAATTGCTTTTATGAAAGGGATAACTACAATGAAGCAATTAAATATTATTTAAGCTCAGTTGAATATTATAAAAAAAATAATTTTGAAAGAGAAGTTTTGTACCCTTATAATAATATAGCAGAGATCTACAAAGCTTATAAAAAATATGATAAGTCTTTATCTATTTATAGAAATATTTATCAAACTTCTAAATCTTTGGGAGAAAAAGAGGTTCATAGTATATCTTTATGGAATATAGGTGAAATATATTTTTTTATGAATGATTTTGAAAATGCTTATAAATATTTTTCAGAAGCAGAAAAACTACTCTTTAGTTCAGGATTATATTCTAAATATGAAAACTATATAAAAATATTCTTTTCTAAATTATATTTTGAGACAAATCAATTTGAACTTGCAAAAGAATATGTAGATGAGGTATTGCTTTCAGCTTATGAAAAAAAGCAAATGAAAGAATATGCAGATGCTTTAGTTATTAAAGGGAAACTTGTTGCCAAAAATAATGAAGATCCAATTCCATTTTTCAATGAAGCAATTGATATATATAAAGAATTAAAACTAGAAAATGAAATAAAAGATGTTGAAAAATTAAAAATTGTTTACAAAAAGTTATAGTTTTATAATTGTAAAAATACTTAAAAATAATTATTAGAGATAATAATGCTAAAATTAAAAATAAATTTAAAACAGCAAGTACTAAAAAAATAGAGGCAATTTATATGAGAAACATAGTTTATTATTATATACCTAAAAAAACATTTAATTTATTTAACCATGAAGAATTAAAAAGAGTTAAGTATATTTTTTATACTACTATTTTAATGATTATTTTCTTTTCTTATGCTGTTTTTGATAAAATTAAAAATAAAATAGACCTTAATTTTGCTTATTTGGTGTTGAGTTCTTCTATTTTAGGTGTAGCTTCTTTAGTTATTTTAAGAAAAGGAAAGTTAATTGTTTCAAGTAATTTAACTTTAATATATATTTTTCTTAATATAATTTTTTTAATAGTAAATTATAAATTTGAGTCATATTTAAGTTTATATAGATATACTTTTTTTATGATGGCTTTTCTTTTTATATCTTCTTTAATATCTGTTAAAAGTATTCAGGTTTTAATAAGTGGTAGTGTTCTAATAATATTATTAATAATTACATATTTTTCTAAAATTAAACCCAATCTGGTTGTTGAAGAAATAGTTAGATCAAAATCTACATTTAGCATTTCTTTTGTATCTTTTTTGCTTCTTACAGTTGTTGCATATGAAATTTATAATTTTTCAAATGAACTTATAAAAGAAGCTAATAGAGAAAGAGATTTAAATATGATGAAATTTGATAAATTGAATAAACTTATACAAAATTCATCTGAAATAATAGGAATAGGAAATAATCTTGTTTCAAGTTCTGAAGTCTGTCTAAGTTCAATTATAAAATCAAATAGTGAATTAGAATCTATTAACAAAAAATCTTTAGAATTAAAAATTAAAAGTAAAAATATAGTTGATTCTATGAAAGCAATAGTAGATAATATAACTTACCTTGCAGATAAAATAAATGAACAAGCAACTTCCATAGAAGAAACTTCATCAGCTCTTCTGGAAATTACTTCAAATATTAATCAAATTAACCTTATAATTAAGAATAGACAAGAAAATATAAAAGATCTTAATTATCAATTTAAACAAAATAAAGAATTACTTATAAAGATAAAAAATAATATGGAAAATTTTTTAGAAAGATCTGAAAAATTGTTACAAATATCAAAAGTAATTGTTGATATAGCTGATCAAACAAATGTTTTAGCTATGAATGCTTCTATAGAAGCTTCACATGCTGGTGAGTATGGGAAGGGATTTATGGTAGTTGCTGATGAAATAAGAAAATTAGCAGATAAAACCTCAAAAAATGCAAATAGTATTACAGAAGATCTAGAACAAAATAATGAATTTATAATCAATTTTGGTAAACTAAATAAGGAAGTTTTAAATTTCTTTGAAAATCTTGAAAATGAAATAAATAACTTAAATAATGGTTTTGATGAAATAACAAATGGTGTAAATGAGATAAATTTAGGTATTTCAGATATATCTAAAGCTTCACAAATTCTTGTTAGAATTACAAATGACATTAAATCATTTTCAAAAAATGTTGAAATCGAAGTCACTGAAGGGAAAAAAAATATAAATGATATTGATAATAGCATTGAAGATATAAAAAATAGTATTGAAAAAATTTTTACTGAGTTTAAACAAATTGAAGATATTATTAAATCAATAAAAGAGATTGGAGATGATAATATTAAAAATATAGAAAAACTGACATTAGATATAGAAAAAATAAATAAAATAGAAATTTAATTTATTTTTAAATTAATAAGTTAGTTTTTGAATAGGAATAATTATGACAGATAAAAATGTATTAATAAATAATAATGATTCAAGTAATAAAGATGATAAAAAGGCAAATTTGTATTTAGAAGAAGTTATTAATAAAATTAAGAATGGTGAAATTACAGATAAGGATAGAATAAAAAAATTTTTAAGTGAGCTTCTATTTTCTTTAGAAACCGGGGATATTAAATTAATTGAGAAAAAAGGGAGTTCTTATTTATTAAATAGATGGATAAAAGAAGGGATTCTATTTATATTTAAATACTTTGAAATAAAAGAATTTTTCCCTTTTAATATGGAAGGTGTCAAATTTAATGATAAGTTTGATTATAGAGGTACAAATAACTTGTTCAGGTTAGTGCCAGGAGGTACTTCTATAAGAAGAGGAACTTTTATTGATAAAGGTGTAGTAATAATGCCTCCATCATTTATTAATGTTGGGGCTTATATTGGTGCTAATACTATGATTGATTCTCTTGTTTTAGTAGGGAGTTGTGCTCAAATTGGTAAAAATTGCCATATTTCAGCAGGGACAATAATTGGTGGTGTTTTAGAACCTCCAAATGAATTACCTGTAATAATAGAAGACAATGTATTTATTGGAGGGAACTGCGGTATTTATGAAGGTGTTTTAGTAGAAGAAGGTGCAGTAATAGGGACTGGTACTATTATTAATTCATCAACTCCTATTATTGATATTAATACTGGTAATATTTATTATAAAAGAGTCCCAGCAGGATCGGTAGTTATACCTGGAGGTAAGAAAAAAATAATAAATGGGGATGAGTATATTTTCCAGACACCACTAATTATAAAGAAAAAAGAAGATATATCTGATCATTCTAAAATTCAATTGAATGAGATTTTAAGAGATTTTTATAAATAATAAAATTACAAATAAATTTTTAGATAACTTAATTAGATTTAGGTAATAAAATATTTTAATTATATTATGAAAAAAAAATTTCAAGTTTCTTTAATTGGATCATCATTATGTTCTGAAGATGTTAAAAATGAGGCTTATAAAATTGGTTATATTATTGGGAAAAAGGGTTTTGTTCTAATTAATGGAGGAAGAAGCGGAGTTATGGAAGGCTCAGCAAAAGGTTGTATTGATGCAGGAGGATTAGTAGTAGGAATTTTACCAGATTATCAATTTGGAAGTGATAATGGCTATTGTTCAATTGTTATACCTACAGGAATTGGATTTGCCAGAAATATTATTACAGCAATTTCAGGGGATATTATAATTGTTGTTGCAGGTGAAGCTGGAACATTATGTGAATTGTCTTATTCTTGGATATTTAAAAAAGTGATAATATGTTGTAGTTGGATTGATGGAGTTTCAAAGGATTTTGCAGGGAAAATTTTAGATAATAAATTTATTAAAGAAGATCCAAATTATAAAATTATAGATGCTAAAAATTTAGAAGATCTTGAAAAATATTTAGATTATTATTACTCTAAATTTCTAAACTATTAAAATAATATTATTTTTAATAAGAAGTTTTTATAAATTTAATTTTTTTTATTTAATATTAAATTAATAATTAATAAAAAGTAAATCTTTATGGTAAATTTTAATAAAAAAATTTCTCAAGAATTTTATAATATGGATTGATTAATATAATTTTATTTATATTAATTCAAATTTTACTGTTTAGGTAAAAAATATTAAATAATTAAAAATAAATAGAAATTCACAAATTAATAATAAAAAAGGAAAGTTTTTTATGGATTTTGAAGAAATTGTTAAAAAAAGGAGAAGTATTAGGAAATATAAAAACAAGAAAATCGAAGATGAAAAGATTAAGGTTATCTTAGAGGCAGCAAGACTTGCTCCTTCAGCTAAAAATGAGCAAAATTGGAAATTTATTGTAGTAAATGATCCTGAATTAAAGGAAAAAATAGCTATTGCATCATATAATCAATTCTTTATAAAAGAAGCAGATATAGTTATAGTTGCTTGTGCTACAGATAGTAGTAGGATTATGGCTTGTGGACAACCTGCTTATACTGTTGATTTATCTATAGCTATGACTTTTATGATATGTCAAGCTTTTGAGCTAGGATTAGGAACATGTTGGATAGGAGCTTTTGATGAGCAGAAAATAAAAGATGTTTTGAAAATTCCTAATAACATAAGAGTTGTTGCTTTATCTCCTTTTGGATATCCTGATGAAAACCCTCCTGCTAGAAAAAGAAAAAATTTAGACGAAATAGTTTGTTACAACTATTACAAATAAAGATTAGATATAAATATTTGTGGAATAATAGAAATTATCAAGATAATTAGGAGAGAATATGAGATTTATTGATATAATATTAAAAAAGAGAGATGGATTTGAATTAAATGAAGATGAAATAAAGTTTTTTATTAATTCAATAAAAAATAGAGAAGTTCCAGATTATCAAGTTTCAAGTTTACTAATGGCTATCTATTTTAATGGAATGTCATTTAAGGAGACATCTATTTTGACAAAAGAAATGGCAAATTCTGGAAAAATTTGTGATTTATCTTTTCTTAATTTACCTTCAGTTGATAAGCATTCTACCGGTGGAGTTGGGGATAAGATTTCTATAATTCTTGCACCTCTAGTAGCTTCTTTTGATATTATTGTCCCTATGATGAGTGGTAGAGGATTGGGACACACTGGTGGAACACTTGATAAATTAGAGTCAATACCAGGTTTTAATGTATTTTTTGATATTAACGGTTTCTATGAGCTTCTTAAGAAAAATAAAGTTGCTATGATTGGACAGACAGAAGATATAGCCCCTGCTGATAAATATCTATATGCTTTAAGAGATTCTACTGGGACTGTTGAGTCTATCCCATTAATAACATCTTCTATTATGTCAAAAAAGATAGCTGAAGGTACAAAAAACTTAGTAATAGATTTGAAAGTTGGGAAAGGTGCATTCATGAAAGATATAGAAAGTTCAAGGAAACTAGGGGAATTTTTAATTGAAACAGGGAGATTAAATAATATAAAAACAGTTTGTATTTTAACAAACATGGATGAACCTTTGGGATATACAATAGGGAATTCTTTAGAAATAATAGAATCTATTGAAATATTAAAAGGTAATTTTTATGCTAATGATGTTGTAGAAATAACTCTTGAACTTTCTGCACATATGTTACATTTAGCTAAAGGGATTGAAGTTAATAAAGCTAAAGATTTATGTTATGAAAATCTTAAAAATGGGAAAGCTTTGCAAAGGTTTTGTGATATTGTAAAAGCACAAAATGGGGATCAAAATATAATTATGAATTACGAAGTATTTAAAAAACCTAAATATTCAAAAGATATATATTTTTTGGATATTAAAAAAGACTTTAACATAAAAGAGATTAATAATATAAACTTTAATCAAAATAGTTCTATCGAGTCTATAGATTCCTATAAGATAGGATTGTTCTCATGTATTCTTGGAGCTGGAAGAACTAAAAAGGAAGATAAAATAGATCCTTCAGCTGGAATAGTGTTTTACAAGAAAACAGGAGATTTAGTAAGTGAAGATGATAAGATCATGACACTTTTTAGTGATTCTGAGGAAAAGATCAATGATGTTAAAAATAAATTAAAAGATGCTATTATTTTTTCAAATAATAAACCAGAAAAAAGAAAATTGATTATTGAGAAATTATTATAAATATTAATTTTAATTATTAAAATTTAAATATAATAAATATGGAGTTTGAGAATAATAAATTAATAAAAATAAATTAAATTTTTATGAAATTGTTCAAAGTAATTAAAGTTAATTTTCCTACTATAAATTATAATTTTTGCAAAAAAATTGAAATTTATTAAAAATCACTATTCATTTTTGATAAGTTTTAATATAAAAAATGAAAATATTTTAATTATTTTTATATCATCCTCAGTAAAAATTTCATCTTTGCCTTTTTTAAAAATTTCAAGTATTCCTACTACATTTCCCTTTTTATCAATTATAGGGTTTGCAACTATTGCATCTGGGAAATAATTCAATTCTTTAGCAATATTTTTATTCCATATAGTTGAATTATTTGGGTTATTTTCTATAATTATCTTTTTTTCAGAGTAAGCTTTTCCAATAAGCCCTTCATTTATATTTATTAACATGTTTCTTAGTTTTTCATGTTCTTTATCTGAAATATAACAAAAAGTAAAGTTGTCTTTTTGGGGAATAGAAATAGAACAACAATCGGATTTTGTTTGCTGTAGTAATAATTGTAAAATATTATGGATAATTTTGGAAAAATCAAATTCCTTCTCTATCTCTAAAGTTATGTTGAAAATGATATCTCTTAAATTTTTTAATTCACTGTATTTTTTAGTCAATGTTTTTATCTCATCTTCATAATTTAAAACTTTGTATTCGTATAAATTTTTCATTAGAACATTAATTATATAATTCTGAATAAAATTTAAACTTTTTTCGTTTAGCTGATTATTAAAAGTTAAAATTATTTTAGAATTTTCAACAAAAGCAATATAGTGTAACTTTATATTATTATTTTTTAAATATTCTTTGATGAAAAGTGTAATTATTGTTGGGTTAAACTCATCAATTGTTTTTATCTCGGTTTTTATATTTTGAATTATAGAAGAATTTAAATAATATATTTTGCCATTTATATAAAGAAAAAAATCAGAATCTATATTAAAATTTTCTTTAATAAACGATTTTAGAATTTGAAAATTTTCTTTAATGTTTAAAGTAATTAATGGATTTAGGATAAAGTCCATAAAAAGCTTCCTAAAAAAAATAAAAAGCACCTGACGGGAATCGAACCCGCGTATCAAGCTTGGGAAGCTTGCATTCTACCATTGAATTACAGGTGCTTTGAATTTTATTACAAGAAAATTATTAAAATAAAAATTAAAAAAGTCAAATTTATTATATTTAAAATATATATAAAAAATTAAAATTGTAATTTTTAAAAATATAAATACAATTAGGTTGAGATAAATAATTTTAAATTTTGATTATAATATAATTTATTTTCAAAAATTTAATCAGGAAAATACTATGAATTTATCTGAAAATTCTAAAATAAATGACTTTTTTAATAATTTAAAAATTAAATTTTTTTATTTACTACTTCTTTTATCTATTATTTTAATTATATTATCATTTTATTTTATAGGTTATAACTATTTTATTTTTATATCTTATGTTCCTCTATTTTTTGTTTTATATAAAATAGAGAAAGAGAATAAAGATGCTAAAAAAATAATTTTTTTATTTTACTTTACTTTATATCTTTTTTTAACTTTATTTATAAATAAAATTACATCCTATGTTAAAGTTATGTATTTGGCTTATTTAGGACTTGCGTTAACATTGACTATATTTAGTTTTGTTATTTTTTATTTTGTTTATTTTTTCTTTAATTTATTAAAAAGGATTCAAAAAATTAAAAAAATAAATTATCCTTTGATATTTATTCTATCACAATTATTTTATGAACTGATTATGTTTTCAGGGCAATTATCTTTTCCATGGTTTAATGTATCATTGCCAGTAGCTATTTATCCAAAATTTATATCTATAGCTTCTATTTTTGGATATATTTTTGTTTCAATTTGGGTTTTATTTATAAATTACATATTATACTTAATAATAGTAAGAGTTTATGGAATAGTTATTAACTTAAAAATAATTGAGAAAGAAATTAAAAATGATGGTAAAGAAAATGTATATTATAACATAAATTTAAATTTTTCAAATACTTTAATAAAAAGTGGAAAAAGTTTAATATTTAAAGAATTAAAAAAACCAGTGATTGTTTTAATTTTTTTGATTTTATTTCCTATTTTATGGTATTATGTAGATCCCTTTAAAAAAATGGAAAAAACTAATTTAAAAATAACTATAGCTCAACATAATTATCCTCTTAATTTTAAATTTCGGTATGAATATTTCCCCAAAATGTTAAAAAAAATTATAGATGCAAATGATATTTTGAAAAACGAAACAGATCTTATAGTATGGTCTGAATCAAGCTATCCAGATTTTTTTATGGATTCAGAAGATAACAAAAATTTAATTACTAAGTCTGTTATTAAAAATAATATAAATATTATAATCGGTTTTCCATATTATGATGGAAAATATTATTATAATTGTGCTTCACTTATAAATAAGGAAGGGAAAATATTTATTTATAATAAAATTCATTTGGTTCCTTTTGGGGAATTTATTCCATTTTCTGATATATTAAAATTTTTAGAAAAATTAGCTCCCGAAGTAGGTATATCTCAACATAAAGGAGAATTAATTGATCCGTTTGTTATATCTACAACAAAAAACTCCAATATTACAGATAAAAGAGAATCTTACAGATTTTATCCTACTATATGTTTCGAAGGTATATATTCTTATCTTTTTTACCAAATGAAGAAAAAAGGAGCTCAATTCTTTATTAATATTACTAATGACTCTTATTATATGAATACCTATCAACCAAAACAACATCTTTATTTGCAAGTATTCAGAACAGTGGAATTTAATGTTATGCTTTTTCGTTCTAGCTCTACTGGAATTTCTGCTATTATTAATAATAGAGGGGAAATATTAAATAATATAAATGAGAATGTAACAGGGTTTACTACTAATTTGCTATATATTCCTAAAAGTAAAACAATTTATGAAAGTTTTGGTATAAATTTAATTTTTTTTATAAGATATATAGTTTTTGTGTATTTATTTTCTATATTTTTTTTGATTATTTACTTTAAAATTTTGAAAAGAATAAAGAGTTAAATTTAAGTTTTTCTAAAAAAATAAAAATATAAAAATTTATTTTTTGTTATTTAATTTTATTTTAGGAATATCAAATTATGATTTTAAATAATTATAAAAAATTATTTAATTTATTAAATAAAAATGATTATAATGAGCTACTATTATTTACTCATTTTGATCCAGATGGAGATGCGATCGGTTCTATTTTTGCCTTTAAAAAAATATTAAAATATTTGGGAATTAATAGTAAAATATTTCTTATTAATTATGATTTTCCACTTTTTTTATTTGATTTTTATGAAGAGTTTTATTTATTTGAAAATAATAAACTTTATTATATCAAATATTATAATGAGAAAAAATTCAATAAACTTGAGATTAAATTCGATTTGATAGAAAATTTGAAAGAAAATAAAATTTGTGTTCTTGATTCATCAAATTATTATAGAATTTTTAATTGGTTAGAATTAAGTAAAAACGATATTTATAAAGTTATTGAAAAAAACACCTTAATTAATATAGATCATCATTTTGATAATAATATAAAAGCTACTATTAATTTTGTTTTACCTAATATTTCTTCAACTTCAGAGATTATAATAAATATAATTAAAAAAATAAAAAATTTTGATATTAATGTATATGAAAAAATAGTTAATGATAAAATAATATTAACTTATTTAGCAGAGGGAATAATTTATGACACATATTGTTTTCAAAATAAGAATACAAATATTTCAACTTTTAAAAATTCCTATTTTTTATTAAATATGGGAGCTGATTTCGAAAAAGCAAAGGATAGAGTTTTAAAAAATAGTAACAAGGATATATTAAAAATTTGGGGTAAAATTTTGTTGGAGATTGATGGATTTTATGATGATAAAGTCATTCTTGCAAAAGTTTCTTATGACTTTTTAAGAAAAGAAAATATTGATCCAAACATTGTCTCTAATGGTTTTATTAATCATTTAAATTCCATTAAAAACTCTGAAGCAGTTATATTTATAATAGAAAAGGAATATGAAGTAAAAGGTTCGGTTAGAGCAAAAAATGATTTTGCATATAATTTTTGTAAAAATTTTGGAGGAGGCGGACATCCCCAAGCTTCAGGTTTTATAATAAAAAAAGATAAAAATTTTAATTTTGATAAATTTATAGAAAAGATAAAAGAAGAAATTTTCAATTTGGGACAAATTTACTTTTGTTAAATATAATTAATTATTAAAGAATATTCTTTTATCTAAAAGCATAAGAGAATTAACAAAGCATAAACAGTAATTTTTTTTAAACAACCCTTCAGATCTTTTACCTTTAATAGAAATATTTGTGGAAGGGAAAAAATATTTTAATGATTCAGTGATTTTATTTTTGATATTTGAAATTTTTATAATATCATTACAAAAAACAATATCAAAACTTATAAATTTTAAATAAAGGTTTTTATTTAAAATATCATTTTCTATTTTTTCTAAAACTTTTTTAAGCAAATATTTTGAATCTATATTTTTATAATTTCTATCATTATCAGGAAATAATTGGCCTATATCTTTATTAAATAAAGGAGAGATTATAGAATCTATAATTGCATGAATAATAATATCTCCATCTGAATGTGCAATAAATTTGTAATTAAAAAAAAATGTATAACCACCCAAGGTTAATCTATTGTTTTTGATAAAGTAAACTTTTTTTAATTTATGAATATCAAATCCAAATCCTGTAACATATTCCAAGTTATTTGGGTTTATAAAGTTTGAATTGATATCATAAAGAGATTCTTTTCCCATGAATATTCCCTTTTAAACAATAATTACAACCATATATATAGACTTTTTTCTTACCATCTACTACTATATAATCTCCAAGAACACAATCGTTTTGTCCTAGTTTTGAACCACACAAAGGACATACTCTTTTAATATTTTTTAGATTAGGATTATCTTTACTGTTGGTTAAGTTTCTGTTTGTTATATAAATAATATAAAAGAAAAGCAGTACAACTAAAAATGAGAGAATTATAATAACAATATAATATATATTCATTTTTTTATTTTTAGTTTTTTAACTTTGTTCATTAAATTCTAAAATATTTTTTATAAAAAAATCCATATTTTCCTTTGTACCAATAGAAACTCTTAAACAATTATAAAGATTATATAATTTAGAAACATTTCTTAATGAAATCTCTTTTTTTAACAAATATTCATATAATTTTGTAGAGTCAAATTTACATTTAAATAGTATAAAATTTGTAGAAGATGGATATGGTTCAATATTTTTAATTGCTTGTAATCTATTAAAAATGAAATCTCTCAGCTTACATATATATTCAATTCTTTGTTCAAATTTTTCTAAATTTTCAAGAAATTTAATTCCAATAAATTGGGTTAAATTTGATAAATTATAAACACCTTTAACTTTATTTAATTCTTTAATGTTTAGAACAGAACTTACAAAATATCCTAGCCTCAAACCTGGAGCAAAAAATCCTTTAGAAAAGGATCTAGCGATAATTAAATTTGGATAAAGATTTACATGTTTTAAAAAAGTTACTTTGGAAAACTCAAAGTAAGCTTCATCTATAAGTATTAATTTATCTTTTATATTCTCTAACAAATAATATATATCTGCACTATTTATTAAATTCCCAGTAGGATTATTTGGGTTGCATATAATAATTAATTTAACTTCTTTATTCTTGCTTTCTTTTATTATTTTTGAAACATTTAATTGAAAATTTTCTATTAAAGGTATTTCCAACACATTTAATCCTACAGATAGAGCATAGTTTTTATAATCAGGATATGTGGGTATTGATATTAAAATTTTAGATTTATAATCATTAATAGACATAAATAGAATATATAATAATTCATCAATACCATTTCCTAAAATTATATTTGATGGATTAATAATTTCTTTTAGATCAGTTTCATTTTTAGTCAAAAACTCATTGTTATATTTACAAATCTTTTCTTTAAGTGAATTTTCTAATTCTTTTCTTGGATAAATATTAATACTAAAGTTTACTATTTCTTTTAAATCTTCATGTTTCAATAGTAAAAATGGATTAAATGGTGATTCATTTAAACTTAAATTTATTAGATTCTCTTTTACATCAATAAAATTTTCATTTTTATTAATTAAATTTTTTCTAAAAAAGTAATTTTCTTTCTTCATAAGTATATTTTTGAAAATATTTAAATAATTTTTTATAGAATAATAAAAAAAATAATTAAATCAAATTTTTAATATGGTTTAATTAATAAAATAATTTAATTTCTTAAATTGTATTTGATTTACAAAATTAGCAAATAGATTATTTTATTTTAAAAATTAGGTATTTAAAGATGGAAATAAATGATATAAGCAAAAATCAAACTATTAAAGAGATAAAGAATTGTATTTCAAATATATTTGAAGTTGATATTGAATTGATAGAAAAATATCCTTTTTATAATAAAAAATTCTTAAATGAGTTTTTTAAATTATATAATGTAAATTTTATTAAAACTTTAGGTCAAAATTTTTTAATTGATAAAAATATTGCAAAAAAAATTTATTTTATTTTATCTCAAAAAATTAAAAGTAAAGATAATTATGGAATAGAAATAGGTGGGGGAAGTGGAAATTTAACTTGTTTTATTAAAAATTTTTTTAGAAAACTTTATGTAATTGAATATGATAAGTTTTATAGTAAATTACTTAATTACTTATATGAGAACTTAAATATAGAGATAATTAATGAAGATTTACTAAAAGTGAATTTTGAGAATTTGGTAGAAAAAAATAAAAAATATATAGTTATTGGAGCAATTCCTTACAATATATCTTCGAAAATAATTAACCTACTTGCAAAAATGAAGAATAATTTAATTTTTTCTTTTTTGATAGTACAAAAAGAGTACTTTGAGAGAATCAATCTTTTTAATAGGTTTTTAATTTGTAAAAATGGAGATATTAAAGATAGTAATGAAGTTTGTAAAGAAAAAAAAATAAAAAAGAGAAAAAATAAAGAGGATAAAGCTTCATTTTTAACTGTTTTTGTAAACTATCATTTTAGTATTGAAAAATGTTTCGATATTTCCAAAAATTCATTTTATCCTATTCCGAAAGTGGACTCAACATGTTTTTTTCTTTATCCGAAAGATCCTATTTTAAATGAATTTGATGAAAAAGAATTTTTCAATATGGTTTCTTTTGTTTTTTCAAATAAAAGGAAAATGTTAATAAACTCTCTAGAGAGATATATCTTTTATAAATTATCTAATCAAAATATTAATCAAAAAATTAAAACAGAAAAAAATTATTTGAAAAAAGAAAAAAAGGATTTATATGATATATTGGAAATGATAAAAAAGGATCAAAATTTATTTAAAATAGAAAATTGGCCTTTAAGTAGGCCAGAGGATTTATATTTAAATCACTGGATAATGTTGTATAATAAGATTAAATCAATAATAAACATTTAATCTATAAATTATTTCTTCTGCTGTGGTTGCTGTTGTTGGGTCTGTTGTTGATGTGGTGATTTTTTAATATCCATTGAACATTTACCATTAAATTTACACCCAGATTCTATAACAAGATCGGGAGTAAAAATGTCTCCATTCAATTCAGATTCCTTAGAAAGCTCAACTCTTTCTGTTGCATAAATATTGCCATCAATCTTACCGTAGCATGTCAGTTTGTCAACTTTAATTTCTGCTTTTACATAAGAGTTGGGGCCAAGGAATAGATGACCTTTTGCTTCTATATTTCCTTCAAACTTCCCCTTAATCATAAGCGATTTATTAAATTTTAGAACACCAGTGAAGTCAATATCTTCTGCTAATACTGTATCAATTTCTGATTCAATTATTTCAGTAATATTAGTTTTAGACATAAAATCTCCTTAAAAAATAATGTTAAATTTTACTATCAACAGATTAATAAAAAAAAAAATTCTGTCAAATTTTAATAAACTTATGTTTATTTTTTTTTTACTTGTTTATATAAATATCATTTTTAAATATGACTTTTTTAAAATATAATCCTTCAGGTGGGGCAAAAGAAAAATTAAAAGGTTTCTTGCCATTAATAAGAGATTCTTTAATTTTTATGAAAATCTCATTTTCATTATTTTGATTCTGGATTAATAAATTATATGCATATAGTGAACAACCAATTAATCCTCTTATTTGTTTATGTAAAAAAGATTTTCCTGATATTTGAATAAAGTAAAAAAAACCGCTTTTTGAAATTGTAGGAGAATTTATTTTTTTTATTATTATTGAGTAAATATATCTCCATTTATTTCTTTTTTCAGAACTTGTTGTATAAGCTTCAAAGTTATAATATCCTTCAAATAATTTTAAAATATTCTTAAATTTAGTAATATCTATATCTAAAAGATTTGTATTATTATATAATCTTTCTCTATTAATAAAGTAAACTTTATTTGATAAAAATGGAGGTAGAAAATTGTCAATGTAAATTATATATAAATAGATTCTTTTTATTGCATCAAATCTGGGATTAAAATCTTCTTTGACTAGACAAGTTTTAACTGCTCTAATTTCTTTTGGTAAAATTGAATTTAATATTTTATTTATTGTATCAGGGTGAAAATATTTTTCAAGTTCGAATGAAATCGCATTACCAAGTGAGTGTACTTTTGAATCAGTTCTACCAGCATATTGTAAAACATTTTTATAAGTTGGAATTGATCTTAAGGCTTTATTAATAAAATAAGCTACACTTTTTTCATCTTTTTGTATTTGAAATCCATTAAAAATGGAACCATCATATTGGATATAAGTTAGATATTTTGCCATAAAAAATAATTAATAAACATTATTTGTTTTGCAATTCTTTTTGTATTTCATTTAATCTATCATACATTGCTCTAGATTTATCAAGGAGAAAAACAGTTTTTTCTTTACTCGATTTTCCCATACCAAAAACTTTTGAAATAATAATCTTCATTTTATCTATAGTTTTTATTTTTTCTTCGATATCTTTAATTTGATCAAGACCGAATTTTAAAAAAAGGTAAACATATATATAGAGAAAACCATTGAAACCAAAATCCTTATCAAGGTCAGGACCAAATTTAATTCTATCAAAAGCTTCTTTCCCTTTTTCAACTTTTTCATAAGCTTCTTGAAATAATAAGTATGCTTTTTTATACATAATATTTAGTAAAGCACTGTATTTTTCATCTTTTGTTTCTTCATATAAATCATTTAGTAACCATGAACATCTTAAAGCAGATAAGGCTTTTTTAGTAGATGGTGAAAAAGATTGAGGAAAAAAAGCATAAGAATAAATAGTCAAAATATAGCTTGCAATTCCTTCCTTGATAGTTCTTTCTTTTCTAAAATCTATATCATCGAATATTTCTTTTATAAAATCTATTCTTTTTTTTGTGTCGTTAATTAATAGATCTCTATTTTTTTGTGGAAAATCATCAAAATCTTGTGAATATGCAGCAAAAAAACATTTAGGGCAAACAGTAATTGGATATATAAGAGGATTTATTTTTCCAAATTTTTTTGTAGGATTATATATTCTTCTTAATTCATCTGTTAATTCACCAGCATTTAATCTTCCTCCCCCTGTAAGCATATTTTCCCTTTTAAATTTTTCTTCACAAATTGGACAAAGTATATCTTCTTTTGAAAAAAAAGAAATTTTAAGCATTTACCATCCTTTTTTATTTTTAAAAATAAATCATTTAATTTTCAACTATAACAATAGCAGTAGAATAATTTTTTTCATGAGAAATCGATAAATGAATTGTATTTTTATTAAATTCTTTTATTAAAGGCTCATGCAAAATAATTTTTGGAAAATTTTCTTCTTGCATTATTTCTACACTTTTATAAGATACTCCATTGCCAAAACCTTTTTTAAGAGCTTTAACACATGCTTCTTTTGCTGCAAACCTGGAAGCAAAGTATTCAATAATATTTGCTTTTGTTAAACTATTTTTAATTTCATTTAGAGTATAGATTCTTAAAAGAAAATAAATATTTATATAAAAAAAAGCTTCTTTAAACTCTTTATTTATTAAATTAAAATTAAGTTTTTCATTTAAGTTTTTTGTATTGTTATTTAAAAATTTATCCTCTATGAGATTTATAAGCTCTTTTATCTCTTTTTTTAATAAATAATTTTTTGTATTATTTTTGTTTTTTAATATATTATTTTTGATTCTATTATTTTGTACTATATCTATACCAATGCCAAATATTTTCATAACATTTTATTTAATTAAATATATTTATAAATAAATTTTTTTTCAAGAAAATAATTGTAAAAATTATAAATTAATATAAATTAATATCAGTAAAGAAGTAATATTTGTTGGTTTTTTAATTATAAAATAATTAAAAAATTTTTAGCAAATTTTATTTTAGGAGATTAAAAATGACAAAAATAAAGATCAATAATTTTGTATTAGAGGTTGAAGATAATATAACTATATTAGAAGCTGCAAAAAAAATAGGAATAAAAATTCCAACTTTATGTTTTCATGAAGATTTAAAACCATCAGGAAATTGTGGGTTATGTGTAGTTGAGCTTAAAGGTGGAAAAATGGTAAGGGCATGTTCAACTCCTGTATCCGAAGGTATGGATATAATAACAAATTCTCCATCCATATTATCTGCAAGGAAGACTGTGTTAGAATTGATTTTATCAAATCATCCAAATAATTGTCTTGAATGTATAAAAAATCAAAAGTGTGAATTACAGAAAGCAGCGTATGAAATGAATATAATTGATACTAAATTTACTAAAATTTTAAGGCCTATAGTCGAAAAAGATACATCATCAAATGCTATAACCCTTTCTCCAGCTTATTGCATTCAGTGTGGTAGATGTGTAGAAGTTTGTCAAGTTATTCAAAATGTTCATGCTCTTGAATACTCTAATAGAGGATTTGATACATTTGTAGGGCCAACTATGGAAAGAAAGTTAGAAGAATCAGAATGTGTTAAATGTGGACAATGTTCTTCTGTTTGTCCTGTTGGTGCTATTTATGAAAAAGATGATTCTGAAAAAGTTTGGGAAGCTTTGTCAAATCCAGATCTTGTTCTTGTTGCACAAGAGGCACCAGCTGTTAGGGTTGCAATAGGTGAAGAATTTGGCTTTCCTGTTGGTACAAATGTCGTAAAAAAGATGTATACTGCTTTAAGAAGATTAGGATTTAAATATGTATTTGATACAAATTTCGGGGCTGATCTAACCATTTGCGAAGAAGCTAAAGAGTTTGAAGAATGGTTTACAAAATGCCCTGAAAAATTACCATTAATTACAACTTGCTGCCCATCTTGGGTTGATTATCTTGAGAAATTTTTCTATGATTTAATTCCTCATTTTTCATCAGCAAAATCTCCCCATCAAATGTTAGGTGCGATGGTAAAAACTTATTGGGCAAAAAAAATGGGAATCCTTCCTAACAAAATATTCCTTGTTTCAATTATGCCTTGTACAGCGAAAAAATATGAAATAGACAGAATTGATGATATGTATTCATCAGGTACAAAAGATGTGAATGCAACTATAACTACAAGAGAATTCGCAAGAATGTTAAAAGTTGCAGGGATAGATCTTGCAAGTTTACCAGAATCTGAGGCTGATAACCCATTAGGGGGATATAGTGGTGCTGGTACTATATTTGGTGCTTCAGGTGGAGTTATGGAGGCAGCGTTAAGAACAGCTTATTTTTATTTGACTGGTAAGGAACTTGATTCCCCAGAAATTAAGTTTGTTAGAGGCATTGATGGAATAAAAGAAGGAGAGATAGATATTCTTGGTAAAAGAATAAGAATAGCTGTTGCTTCTGGTTTAGGTAATGTTGAAAAAATTTTAAACAAAGTGAGAGAGGCTAAAAGGAAAGGGGAGCCTACACCATATCATTTTATAGAAGTAATGGCTTGTAGGGGAGGGTGTGTAGGAGGAGGAGGTCAACCTTATGGTTCAACATTAAAAGTTAGGGAACAAAGGGCTAAAGGATTATATAATGAAGATGAAACTTTAACAATAAGGCAATCACACAATAATCCATCGATTAAAAAATTATATGAAGATTTTTTAGAAAAGCCAAACTCTCATATTGCTCATAAATATTTACATACTCATTATGTGCCAAGACCTCTATATAAAGGAGAGCATGATTCAGAATGGGTAGGATGAAAAATATTAAAATTAATAAGAAGTATATTAAAAATAAATTTTTAATTTATAATATTTATTTTATTTTTTTTATTAGTTTTATTTTTATATTTTCAAGTTGTAAAAAGAGAGAAGATCTATTTAGTTCTGATAATAATAAGAATAGAGAGATATTTTCATATATAAAAGATATAAATTATGAGGTTATATATATTTTAAACGATATTAAATTTATTTATTCAAATGATTATGATGAAGGCCTTATATACAAAGGAATTATAAAAGCCCAATATAATTATAATTTCCCTTTAACAATTATAGAAAATAAAAATAAGAAAGAGTCAAGATTAATTGACTTAATAAGTAAAAATTTAAACTTACATATTCAAGATAAAGGAGAAATAATAATAGGTTGTAACCTTGACATGGATTTTGAACTTTTTGAATTTTTTCAAAAAAATAAAAATTTATATTTGTTAAATATTATAACTGATTCTCAGAAACTGGAAAGAGCTAATATATTTGATTATCAAGAAATAAAAAAGGAAAAGATAAATAATATTAGTATTATAACATTAGATTATAAAAGTTTAGGAAATTTTTTACAAATGTTTTTGAATTATCTATTTGAAAAAAGAATATTATTAATAAATATTGAAGGATTTCAAAATAATTTTTCAGTTAATTTATTTTTTAATAAAGAAAAATTTTATAATTATGATTTTAAGAAAGGATTTGAAGAAAGTTATTTAAGTAATAACAAATTTTATATATTTAAAACTTACGATATCAATCTAATTGATTTTAATAATTTAGATAGAAAAAAACTATTGGAATTATTTAGTTTTAATAAAAGGTGTTATATTAATATAATAAATGAGGAATACTTAGATAAATTTATTAAATTTGTTGAAGAAGAAAATTTAAAAAATATTTTGTTTATTCCACTTTTTAGTAAAAGTATAGATGAAAATCATATTAATTATATTCCTTTTTTATTTTATATAAATTGGATTAATGTAGTTTCAGATTTTTTTGACGAAATTATAAATTTTTCAATAAATTTAGGAAATGGAAACATAATTAATAAATATGAAAATAGTGAATTAAAAATTTTTCAAATTTTAAAAATAAATGAGAAATATTTAAATATTGTCCCAAATTACAATAGCTTAAATTATTTTTTTTCAGAAGAAAAATTTATTGAAAACTTTTTTATAAGCAATTTTTTTTGAAATATAATTTTTGTTGATACAATCTTTTTAATATATAAATGAATATAAAAAATAGATTTATTTTAATTTTTGTAATATCGATCTTTGTTCTCTTTTTTATTTCATTTTTAAGAATATCAGTGGGAACTACTATTATAAATATATTTAAAATTGATAAACATTCTCCAAGCTATATTATTGTGACTCAATTAAGGATTCCAAAATTATATAATGGTTTAATAATAGGTGGAACTTTAGCTCTATGTGGTTTGATTCTTCAAATATTATTAAGGAATCCACTTGCTGAACCATATACTTTAGGAATTTCATCTGGTGCATCTTTTGGTGCAGTATTTATTGTTTTCTTATCCATTCTATATAACAACAATAGACTTTTATCTTTTCTACCATTAGGAGCACTTATTGGAAGCTTTACAGTTGTTATATTTATTTTTATATTTATTATAAATTCAAAGTATTTTAATGTAAATACTTTAATACTTGCAGGAGTAATAATAAACTCTTTTTTCTCTTCGTTAATTGCTCTTTTTTTATCTTTATTGTCAAATAAAACTCATATAGCTTTATCTTGGCTTATGGGCTATGTTCCTTCTTATACAAAAATATCTCCTCTTTTATTTTTGCTTATAATTTTGATTACTTATTTTTTTATTTTATTTTATTGGAAAGAACTAGATATATTTTATTTACCAGACTCATATATTATAAATTTGGGAATTAATATAAAAAGAAAAAAACTCTTGTTAATATTACTTGCATCTTTTATAACCTCCATTGTTGTTTCTCAATCAGGTATAATAGGTTTTGTTGGCTTTATAACTCCACATTTTGTAAGAAATATATTGCCTGATCAAAATTTTAAAAGAATTTCAATTATTTCAATTTTATGGGGAGGAATAATTTTAGTCGTGTGTGATACCTTGGCTCAGTTTTTACCATCTATATTTGGTTTAAATTCTGATATTCCTGTTGGAGTTATAACATCTTTAACTTGTTCTCCCATTTTTATTTTTTTGCTATTAAAAAAAAGTTCCAATATTATTTATTAGAAAAATTTAATTTTTTATTTAAAATTAATTTATGAAAGTAATTAAAAAAAGAATAAATTATAAAAAAAAATTATATTCTAAAAAATTTAATGTTATTAAAGAAAAAAGATTAAATAAATACTATTATTTAAATTCTCATTCTGTTATTATACCATTAAAAAATAGGTTTGATCTAACTTTAGAAGCAGTTGTTTCTGTATTGCTTCAAGATGTTTATTTTATAAAAATTATTTTAATAGATGATAACTCGAAAGAAAATTTTTATACTTATTTTCTAAGTAATATTTATAAGATAATATTATACAAAAAAAAAATTGAAAACTACTTAAAATTAATTTTAAAAAGAGATTTATTCTATATAAATATTGATAATATTTATTTTTATAAAAATGATTTTCAACTAAAAAGATTAAAATCAAAATTTTTTGCAAAAAAGATTTATAATTTATTATTGCTAAATAGATACAAGTATTTAAAAAATAAATTTGAATTAGGTGATTATAAAATTAAATATAAAAAAACTATTTTAATTAAAATACATAATAAAAAACAAAAAAAGTTATTTATAAGAAAGATTGTAATCTTAAGACATTCCGAAACTTTTTTTTCTGGTGTAGCGAAAAATAATGGGTTAAAATTTTCAAAGAGTAATTTTATCTCTTTTTTAGATTCTGATGATATTTATCTTCCATCGAGATTAAAATTGGCTGAAAATTTTGTTAGAAAAATTAAAAATAGTAATGAGTTTGAAAATATTAATAAAGACACTTTTCATTTTGATAATTTAGATAGGGATTTCATTATTTTACAGAATAAAGATTATTATTTGTATGATGATAAATTAATTAATTTAAATAAAAAACATTTCAAGATAGAAGGTAATATTTTTTTGGAATCAATAAAACAGAATAGAATTTCTATTCCTTCATTAACACTATCAAAAAAAACTCTTGATTTTATACAAAACTTTTTTAATGAAGAACCATTTTCAAATTTACCAGTTATGGAAGATTATTACTTTTTCTTAAAAATAACATTTTTATTCAATGTTTTTCTTCTTGATGAAAAATTAACTATTATTAGAAAGTGGACTAATGTTGAATCTTTAACAAAAACATATGATAATTTTGAATTTTATAGATTACAAGGATTTTATAGATTTATTATAAAAATTTTAGTTATATTAGATAAATACAAAAGAGAAAGTAGATTTTGTAATAGATATTTATGTTTATATAGTTTAATTTCATCTAATAAGGATTTTATTTTAGATCAAATATTTTTTAAAATTAAATGTTGGGTAATAGGTTCTATAAAAAGAGAAAAAATAGAGATGAATAATATTGTTAAATTTGTTATTTTAGTTCTGTTATTAGTTGATTTTTTTTAACATTGAATTATTATTTAAATATGGTATTTTTTATAACTAATTTTTAGAAACGAATTTTATTTATTAAAATATAGGGGGTTTTTATGTTAAAAAAATCTATAATTTTAGTGGGAATATTAAGTTTATTTTTGATTTATTCTTGTAATTTTAATATATTCAGACCTAAAAATTTAGGAGATATTGTTAAAAATTTACCCAAAGAAGAACAATTAAGTATTGCAGAAGAGGCTTTGGGAAATGTACAATCTCCATCAGAAGCAGCTTCAATAAGGGATTCTTTAATTCAAAGTTGGAGTTCTGATTTAAGTAATGGAGCTCAAACTGAACAGGAAGCTCAAGCAGCATATTTAATAGCTCAAGCTACTGTTTTATCAGATCCAATACTTTTTGAAGCATATAATCTAATACAACAACTTGCAAGTGGACAAAGTGTTAATGGTAATTCACTTGGTAGTTTTTTTAGTAATCTGTCAAATGATCCAAATGCTTTAGAAAATGCAATTGCTGCAATATCAAATGCTGCAACATATTTAAACTATGCTGCAGAATATAATCAAAATAGTTCACAACTTAATCCAGGAATGCAAATATTAAATGCTTTATTTAATATAATTAAACATGTTGATAGTCAAATCCCACAGGGACAATGGACTAATGAAACTGTAGTTCAGAATGCTTTCAATAGTATAGATTTCAGTAATCCTGCTAGTGGAGCATTGCAAGATGCAAAGGATTCCTTACAAGCTATAATTAATTCTCCAAATGTTTCTGATAGTTTAAAACAGATAGCACAATCACTTTTGGGTTTATAGAAAGCATAGTTTTTTCAAATATTAAAAATAGTTAAGGAGAATATTATGAAAAAAATAAAATATATTATAATATTATTATTTATTCTTTTATCATTTAAAGTATTTGCTCAACAACAAATGATTGAAGCCCCAGCTATTTATTATTTTACTCCGAGAGTTTTTTCAATGGGAGGGGCTTATACAGCTTGGGGACAAGGCCCAGATGCTTTCTTTTATAATCCTGCAGCATATGGTATACAAGGTAACAGGCATCTTTTTTTGCTTGATCCATCACTTAGAGCTAATTTTACAATGTTAAATTTGTTTAATCAAATAATGCAAAGTCAAAATGATTTTTCTGTTTTGATGAAAGATCCAGAATTTGTAAAGACTTTAATTGGATTAAGATTATCTATAGGGTTTTCAGGTTTACCTTTTGCAGGTTTAATGATTGGAGGAATTGGGGTTGCAGTTTTTGATTCTTTTCATGTTACTGCAAACATTAAAAAAGGTTTATTGGTTCCTGATGCATATTTAAATGTTAATGCTGATATTGGTGCTATTGTTGGTATGGCTTTCAATGTTGGTCCTTTTATTGTTGGAGCTAATGTAAAATTGTTATTTAAACTTTGGGGTGAAGAAAAGTCTTCAATATTAAATTTATTAAATTATAGTCCATCGCAGGGAACTTTACCTATAGCTCTTTATAAAGGGAGTGGTTTAGGTTTTGATGTTGGTGCTATTATGAAACTTGGAAATCTTCAATTGGGATTAACAGTAATGGATATTTTTACAAGATTAAGTTATTGGAAGATTAACAGTACTCAGGATTTATCTATTGGTCCATCTTCAAAACCTGTTGAAGGAAAAGCATATATAAAACCTCAATTAAATTTTGGAGTTGCTTATAAAGTTGGAACATTATTACCATTAATTGCTTATAATGTTGTTCTTACTGCTGATATTCAAAATATTAATCAATTTATAGAAGATTTATCAAGAAAAAATTATTATACTTTAGGTTCTAAATTGTTTATGGGAACAGAAATTCAGTCATTTGGGATTTTTAAATTTAGATTTGGTTTAATGCAAGGTTATCCAACTTTTGGAATTACAATTAATCTTTTAATTTTACAAATTAGCTTAGCATATTACTCAAGAGAATTATCTCCAATTCCTGGATTAAACCAAGAGGAAAATTTATTAATAAATCTATCTTTTATTTGGTAAATTTTTTATAAATTTAATAAAAAAAAATATAATTATGATAAAGGAGGGATATTTTAATCCCTCCTTTTTATATTTTTACTAAATATTTATCTATAAATGAAATAATACTATTTTATTTATTATTTGTTATTTGTTAGATGGTAATATTTAAGGTTGATTTTATTTTGAATAGATCTATCTAACTAAATTTAAATTTTAGTTGACAAAAAAAATTTAAATGATTTTATTTTTTTGAACTTGAGCTGCTAGCTCAGTCGGTAGAGCATCGCCCTTTTAAGGCGAGGGCCAAAGGTTCGAATCCTTTGCAGCTCATTTTTTAAAGGCTACCCTATTAAAAAATAGGGTAGCTTTTTTTTATATTTTTTTTAAATTGAAAAAATTGTTAAATAAGTTATAATAAATAAGGTAAATAATTTTAAGAGAGGTGAAATATGAAAAAATTATTATTAGTTATTATTTTTATTTTAGTTTTTAATGTACCAATTTTTGCACAAACTTATTATTCTACTTTTTCTGGTGTTTACGGTTATATTTTAACTCCAACAGCGAATCCATGCCCACCAAGAACTTTTATAATTAGTACATCTTATGTTTTTACTCCAGGAAGCTTACCAGTTGCTTTGACATTTTCTCTTATAAAAGATTGGGAAATTGGTCTAGCTTATGAAATTAATTTATCTGGTAGTGGTTCTATAAATCCATTACAACTTTCAACAAAGATCCAATTTACTAAAGGAGCATCATTTGGTCTTATAATTGATGGATTTTTGGGTGGACTAGGATATACTACAATAGAACCTTATGTTGCAATTCATTCAGGGTCAATCTTTGGTAAAGGTGTTATGGATGTTACTATCGGTAAAGATTTTTATATAGGAAGAGGACAGGATGATCTTATAAATCTATACATTGGTACTAAAATTCCCTTAATAGGGGATCAATTTCTTTTGTTGGCTGAGTTTTTGAATAATCCTCACAGAATGGGAGGTATAGCATATTATAGTGATGGTAGGGGTGTTTTTAACCTTGGGTTTTTATTGCAAATTACTCCTTTTTTATCAGTACATTTTATGACTTTTGATATACTTGACGGATTTGATTTTATAATGTGCTTTGGAATAAATTTAAAACTTAGTTTATAATAAAAAATTAAATTATTAATAAATTGAAAATTTAGTTCTTAATTTGGAAACCTGCAATACTTATAGTATACGAATAAGACAAAAAAAATTTAATCAAATAGGTTAAAGCTGAAAAAATAAATATTTTAATTATTTTATACTTAAATTATTTTATCTAAAGTAAAGAACTAATTATGAATAAAAGTTATAAAACTCTCTTTTTTATAAAATTATTACTGTTAAGTTTATTTTTATCTTTAGTTATTTTATTATCAATTTTTTTATATTTTTATAAAACATGGCAAAAAGATAAATTTGATATTTATTATCAAATTAAATCTTTAAATGGTGCTATTAGAACTTATGATAAAAAGTATTTTAGAGTTCTTGAAATAAATATTTATGATAGAAATAATAGACTTATTTCAAATTTAAAGAAAAATCAATACAATTATGTGCAATTAAATTATTATCCTTCATTTTTAATTGATATTATTTTAATTAAAGAAGATAAAGAATTTTTTTTACATAAAGGGTATGACTTAAAAAGAATTATTGTTTCTTTTTTTAAGAATATTTTAGAAGGTAAAATATTATATGGTGGTTCAACTATAACACAACAAATATCAAAATTACTTTTTACCGACAGAAGAAAAACAATAAAAAGGAAAATTTATGAGTTATTTACTTCTTATTACATTGAAAATGTATTATCAAAAGAAGATATTCTTGAAATTTACTTAAATATTGTATATTTAGGTTTTGGAAGGTATGGTTTTGAATCTGGAAGCTTGTTTTATTTTAATAAACATGTTTGGGAATTAAATTTTTCTGAATCATTATTGCTTGTTTCTATTATTTCATCTCCTGAATATTTTTCTCCAATTAGAAATTTAGACTTATCAAAGAAAAAATATAAAACTCTTCTTAGAAAATGTGTAGAAAATAATTTAATAGATAAAGATAAAGAAGAAAGAATATTTGAAGAGTTTTGGGCTCAGTTTAATATTAATAAAGTTTTTAGAGATATAAATATAATAGATTACGATTATGCGCCTTGGGTTACAGATTTAGTTATAAAAGAAATAGATAAAATGTTTACACTTGAGGAAGCATATTTAAATAACTTCAATATATATACTACTTTTGATTTAAACTGCATATTGTCATTAAATAAAAGTTTTTCAAAATTTTTTAATGATAAGAGACTTTTTTTTGAAAAAATGGATAGTAATGATTTTAATAATATTGAAATAGCAGTAATTTCAATTAATCCAGAAACTTTTGAAATTGTTTCAATTTGTGGGGGAAAAAGATATTCAGAAATAAATCAGTATAATAGAGCAATTTTTTCACTTAGACAACCGGGATCTTCGTTTAAACCATTATTTTTTTTGTATTGCTTTTTGAAAAAAATATTGACTACTATCACAATATTAGAGGATAAAGAATATTCATTTAAATTAGATAGTAATATTATTTGGGAACCTAAAAACTATGGAGATAAATACTATGGTAATGTACCAATATATTTTGCTATTAAAAAATCTATAAATTCTATACCTGCTAAAATAGCAACAGAGATAGATTTAAATGATTTTTTAAATTTTATAAAAATTATATTTGGTCATGTTAGAAATGATTTTGAAAAAAGATTTAAACCATATCCTTCTATAGTATTAGGTTCTATTGAAATGTCTTTGCTTGAATTAGTGGTTTCTTATGCAACAATTGCAAGTGGAGGCTTTAAAATAAAGCCTTATTTTATCAAGAAAATAGAATCTTTTGGTGAGGTGATCTATGAAGTTAAAAAAGTAGAAAAAGAAAAAATAATAGATAAAAGATATGCAGATATGATATTGTACTTGTTAAAGTTTCCTTTAGAAAAAGGAGGAACTGCATATAATGCTAGAAATTTAGCAAATTTTTTTTATCAAACTTTTGGTAAAACTGGGACTACAAATGATGGCAGAGATAGTTGGTTTATTGGAGTTACTGGTAATCTTGTTACAGGAGTATGGGTTGGATATGAAAAAGGTGGGGGCAATACTTATTTGACAGGAGGTGAATATGCAGCAAGACTATATTTTGAGTATATTAAAAATGTTTATCAATTTTTTTTAAAATATTATGATTTTTTAGATAGTGATTTGGTTTTTAAATATATAGATTTAAATAAAATAAATTTTTTTCTTGATGAATCAGATAAAGTTTTAATTCCCTTTGATAGAGATAATTATCCATATAATATTTTAGAAAAGATTGTAACTGACGATAATGTAAATTTAGAAAGTCTTTTAAAAAGTGAATTTAATCAAGATATAAATAGTAGTAGTAAAGATGTTGATCAAATTAGAAAAAATAAAAACTAAAACTATTTTAACTATTATTTTTTTCCTAATTGTAGTTCCGTTAAATGTTTCTTGCTTAAAAATAGAAAACAATAAGATAAATAAGAAATTTATTGATTATTTTTCTTATAAAAAATATATATCTATTAATAAAGTTGGGATTGAAATAGAACCAAATGATAATTTTAATATCAGTAATGAAATAATTAATTTTAATAATGTATATGGACTAATAGATGATTCTAAAGATATTGATGTTTTTTCAATAAGAAATGATTCTCAAGATAATATTAAAAAAATTAATATAATATTAAATGATGCAGGTATTAAACAACTTTATGTTGAAGTTTATGATACTGATAAAAATTTAATCTTAAAAGAAAAACAAAACAAAAATATTTATATAAATATTTATCCAGGTGAAAAGATTTACATAAAAATTTATAGAAATGATGATAATACTGATGATAGTTCTAATAAATTTTATGAATTTTCATATAATTTAATTTTTATTAGTAACTATAAAAATGAATTTGTTGAAATTGAACCAAATAATAAAGTAGAAAAAGCAAATAATATTATATTAAATAATATTTATAAAGGCTATTCTAATAATAAAGATTTAGATTATTTTACTTTTGATTTTGAAAAAGCAAAATTCTTAAATATAAGTTTTAAAATATTAGATGGTTATGGGAATATTGAAATTAGTGATGAGAATGGAAATGTATTATTTAAAAAAGAAAATATTAAATATGGTGGAAATATTTTTCCTATTCTTTTTGAAAAGGGAAAATATTATATAAAAATTTTTGGAAGTTTATTGAATTATGAGTTGTCATTAAATGATTCATATTTTACAGGGGAGATTGAATTCAATGATAGTTATGAAGTTGCAAATCAAATAATAAATAATTCTAAAATAATTGGAGCTTTAAGTTTTGAAAATGATATTGATATTTTTTACTTTAGTAATTTGATAGATAATAAAGAAATAGTTTTTGAGATTGAAATAGATGGCGATTCTTTTATAGATATTTTAATATTGGATTGGGAATATAATGTTATTTTTAAAGAAAAAATAAAAGAACAAAAACTATTTATAAAATTAAACTTGAATAAAGGAATTTATTTTATAAAATTAATAAAAGGCAATATTTTATCTGAAATTTTTTATAACATTAAGGTTTATTATAAATGATTTATTTTTTAGTTGTTTTTATATTATTCTTTCTAGGGTGTGGTTTCTATTTGCTTTTTATAAGAAATTTACCATTTGAAAAGCAATTAGAAAGTCTAGCTAAAACTTCAAATTTTGCAAAAATTATAGAACTTATTAATAAAAATAAAGTTTATTTAGAAAGATCAGATGCTGCAAGATATTATTATTCCAAAGCATTATTTGTTTATGAACATTATAAAGATTGTATAATGAATCTTACTCCTGTATTTAAATCGGGTAAAGCTGATTCCTATCCATTTTATAAAGATCTATTATGGATATTGGGTTTTTCAAATTATTATTTGGGATCCTTAAAGGATGCTTTATATTATTTAATAAAACTTCTTAGAGAAGATCCTCTTAATAAAGGTGCTTTAATGTATTGTGCTAAAATATATGCTGGGGCAGGGGAATATAGAAAAGCTCTTTTTTATTATAACGAACTAAAAAAAATTGATAAAAAAAATAGTCAAATATATTATGAAATATCTTTATGTTATTTTTTATTGAGTGAATATACAGAAGCATATGAAGCTATAAAAATAGCCCTTGAACTTGAAGAAAATAATTTGATTTATATCTTTACTTTAGGTGTTATTTTATTTTTAAAAGGTAATTTTGATAAGGCTTTAAAAGTATTTCTTGAGCTTGTTAAAAAAGAAAACCTTCCAAAAGAGTTGCTAGCTGAATCATATAGAATAATAGGAAATATATATCAAAAATTTGATAATTTCAAATTTGCTATAAATTATTATGAAGAATTTATTAAATATAGAAATTTTTCACAAATTGAATATTTAAAAGATGTATTGTATAATATAGCTTTTGCTTATTATAAGGATAATGATTTAAGCAATGGTGAAAGATGTTTTAAAATATTATTTAATATGGATAAAGATTATAAAGATATTAATGACATAATACTTAAACTTGATTCAATCAAAACTGACTCAAATTTTATTCAAGCTTTAAGTAATTGGTCAAACATGATTGAAATTAAATTTCCTATTAAATTAATTGAAAGTAATATCTTAATAAGTAAAAATATCGATCTTTCTGATATAGAAGATGAACTAGGGTTAAGCAAAACAAAAACTGGTTTTACATATAGTTTCGAACAATATAAAGAAGAAAAATATCAAAATTGGATTTTAATAAATCAATCAATTTTGAAAAATCTTGGTTTTGAAGAGATCAAAATATATAGGGATCCACTCGATCCTGATAAAGATAGCGGAGTTGGAATTTATTTTATTGGGAATAAAAAAGTTGGATCCAATGTTGATAAGTATTTAGTAAAGTTTTTTAGAGGTAAAACTTTTTCTGAACAAATAATAGAAAATTGTTTAGATTTGATTGAAAAGTTAAATTTAACTAAAATTGCTATTTTTTACACTGGAACTTTTGATATGAGTTTATTGAATAAATTTGCAGGGAATAAAAATATTATTTTTTTCAATAAAAATGCTATTAAAGATATATTATCTAAATTAAAATAAATTTTGATTAAAACTAAAAATTATTTATATATTATGGAAAGAAATGAGAATAAAAAATCTAGAGCACTTTTTTTTCTTAATGGTTATTATGGTAATTTAAAATTAGATATAAGTAAGATTAAAAATGATGATGTTTTAATTGGTGTTGATGGAGGATTAAATTTTCTTTTTGAGAATGGACTTCAAAATAGAATTGATTATGCTATAGGAGATTTTGATTCTTTTAATAATCCACATAAATATTTTCCGGAAAATAAAATTATTAAATTTGAAAAGGAGAAAGATTATACAGATACTCTTGGTGCTTTTTTTTATATTAAAAATCATTATAATAAAAAGATAAAAGAATACCATTTTTATGGAGTTTCAGGAAAAAGGGAGGATCATTTTTTGTCTCTTATATATTCCTTTTATAGTTTTAATGATTTAATTTTTTTTCATTCTCTATATGAAGATTTTCTTCTTTTAAAGAAGGGAAAATATAGAATCAATATTGGTAAAGGGAGTCTTTTTTCAGTCTTCCCATTAAAAAGAGTTAAAAATTTAAGTTTAATAAATACAAAGTATTCATTTAAAAAAAAATATATTAATTTAACTGGTATGGGTGTATCAAATGAAACAACAGATGATGAAATAGTTATAGAATTTGAAGAAGGTATTTTATTAATTAGTATTTTGAAAAACTATGAAGAAATTAAAGAAATTTTAATTAATAATAACTTTTTAATAGAAAAGGAATAATTTAGTAAAAAATAATATAAAAAATAATTCTTTTTATTAATATAAAATTAATTATATATAAATTATTAAATTGAAAATAAAAATATATAGTATAATTTTATAGGAATGGAGAAGGAAGCCTTAACTCTTAAATTTAGACCGCAATCTTTTGAAGAATTTGTTGGACAAAGTGCTATAACAATTGTTCTAAAAAATTCTATTAAAACTAATAATATTTTTCATGCTTATCTATTTTATGGACCAAGAGGTGTTGGGAAAACTTCTGCTGCGAGAATATTTGCTAAGATGTTAAATTGTAAAGAAGGACCTACTCAAAAACCATGTAATAAATGTGAAAATTGTGCTGAAATAACAAAAGGAAATTCACCTGATGTAGTAGAAATTGATGGAGCTTCTAACCGAGGTATTAATGAGATTAGAGAGTTACAGGAAAGTATACGATATGTACCTATTAAATCAAAGTATAAGATCTACATTATAGATGAAGTTCATATGCTGACAAAAGAAGCTTTTAATGCTTTACTTAAGACTCTTGAAGAACCACCAAAAAATGTAATTTTTATTTTTGCAACAACGGAAATACATAAAGTTTTACCAACTATAAGATCAAGATGTCAACAATTTCAATTTCATCTTTTTACTACAGATGAAATTATTCAACATCTCAAATATGTATTGAGTCAGTATAATATCAAGTATGATGAAAAAGCAATATTTTGGATAGCTAAGTATGCGTATGGTTCTATGAGAGATGCTTTATCAATATTGTCTCAAGTTCTTGCTACTAAAACCAGTGAGATTAACGAAGAAATAGTTTTAAAAATCCTTGGAGTACATCCATTTGAAATTATAGTTAAACTATTTGACTCTTTTGTTTCAAAAGATTTAAAGAGAATTTATGAAATAATTCAACAAACATATATTTCAGGCATAGATTTTAATAATTTTATACTACAAATAGTAGAATTTTTAAGAGATATTTCTTTAATAAAAGTTGGGATTGAAAACCAAAATTACTTGAGTTTAACTTTAGAACAGATAGAAGATGTTAAAAAATTTAAAGATATCTATACACACGATAAATTGTTATTGATGATAGAAAAACTTTCAGAATTTTCTAAAAATTTAAATTATTTTTATAATCCATATCCTTATTTTGAAAATTTATTAGTATCTTTTGCATTTATTGATAATTATATTCCTAACAGTGAAATTATTAGAAATATTAAATTTGCAACTTCATATATAGAAAAACTATTTATTGATAAAGGTGTAAAAATAAAAAATGTTTCTGACATTTCTTATAAAAGAGATGAATTAGTTAGTATTGCAGATAAAGCAGATGATTTTTCAGAAAAAACTAAAATTAAAATAGAATCCATGAAAGATGAACTCGAAGATAAAACAATTACTGATGATATTAATAAAAATAAAAAAGTAGATGTTAAGAGAAAACATATTTTTCTTGAAAAGGATTTTGATGAATTAATGAAAAAAGAAGTTGAAATTGAAGAAAAAAAAATAAATAATGATAATAAACAAAAAAATATTTCAAAAGATCTTAAAGATGAGGTGATTAAAAATGGAATTAAAAAAATAGAGAATTTGTTAAATCAGAAAAAGAATGATATTTTAAGTGAGGAAATACCTAGCAAATATGTTAAGATTATGGAAATTATTGATTCTGAATATATAAAAGATGAAGGAGATTTAGGATGAATTTTTCAGATTTAGGTAAAATTTTTTCTGACTTAAAAAAATTAAGTGAAAATAAAGAAGAAATAAAAGAAAAATTAAAGCATACTATTATTGAAGGTTCTTCAGGTGGGGATTTTGTAATAGTGAAAGCAAATCTTCTTGGAGAAATAGTCCAAATAATTATTTCTGATGAATTATTTAATATGAATGATAAAAAAATGTTAGAAGATCTTATTTTGGCTGCTATAAATGATGTTCTTTTTAGAGCTAAAAAAGAAATGGTAAATCAATCTATAAATATTCCTGAATCTTTAAAGATGTTTTTTAATGATAATTTTAATTTATAGGGAATATTTTGAAAATAATAAATAAAAAAATTTTTTAAATAATTAAAAGTTCAAAATGAGATTTGAAAAATTGTATAAGGAAATTTCTCTTTTTTTTCAGATGTTTAATGGAGTAGGAGAAAAAAAAAGTTTTTTGTTAACTGAACAATTACTTAATTTTGATAAAAATAAAATTGAAAAAATTATAAATATTCTAGTTGATTTGAAAGACAATATAAAAAGGTGTTCTTTATGTAATAATTTTACTTATAAAGATGATATTTGTGAGATATGTATTGATAATAGTAGGAGTAATGAATTACTTATAATTGAAGATTTTAACGATCTTATTTCTATAGAAAAAACAAAAATATATAATGGTTTTTATTTTATTCTTTTTAACCTTATATCACCAATTAAAGGTATAACTCCAGATAATCTTTTTTTAGATAAACTTAAGAATTATTTAAATATTAAAAATATTGATAGAGTAATATTTGGATTACCTAAAACAATAGAAGGTAATATAACAACTCATTTTATTAAAAATTATATTATTAAAAATCTACCACACAGAAACATAATTTATTATAATCTTGCTGAGGGTTTATCAGGAGGTATTAAGATATCTGAATTTCCTGAAAATACATTAAAAGAATCAATTAAAAATATGAAGGAATTCTAAAATTATTAATTAAATATAAATTTATTGCTATTTTGATGCTTTTTCTCTTAAAGCTATATTAATTTCTATAGTTCCAAATCTAGATGTAAAATAAGCAGCGATTGTTTCAAGTTTTACAAGTTCTATATTATAATCTTTTCCGATTATAACAACTGGAGGGGTAATACTTAAAACTTTATCTTTTCCAGATAGATTTATAGTAGCTCTACCTGTGATAACATTAGCAAGTTCTGCTATTGCAGATTTGAGCATTTCTTTATCTTGTTGTTTTTTGGGATCTGTAATCATTTGCATAGCAATTCTTTCTGCTGTATGTTGTTTTAAAGAATAAACAACTTGTCCTTCAATAAAACCAGCAACACCAACAATAATAGAAACATCATTGCCTGGTGTTGGATCAGATTTTAGTTTTACTTCACTTTTCTTTAACTCTACATTAGCAAGTTGCTCAAAAACTTCCAAGGCATTACTTATAAAAGGATTAATGTATTCAGCTTTGATAGATGCCATAAATAAACCTTCCTGGTTATTTTATAAATATTTATAAACTAAAATAAAAAAATTTCAATAATTATTTTTTATCATAAATTATTATTTATTATAATAAAAATTTGAATTTAATTATTTCATAATTATTAATTATTTAATAATTGAATTAATAACTTCTGTAAGTTCAGGTTTAAAAATAAAATAATCAAATGAATAATTATTTATGTTTTCTATATTTTCTTTATGGTATCCAGACATTAAAATGATTTTAGAATCTGGTAAAAATTTTTTAATGCTTTCGATTAAATCTAAACCGTTTATATCAGGCAAAGAAATATCAAGAAATATATATTCGAATTTATTAGAAGATTTTAAAATTTCTGATGTTTCTTTGCCGTTATTACAAATAATCGAATCTATGCCTTTTCTTGAAAGGATTTTTTTTATTATAAGCTGAATATAAGGTTCATCATCTACAATTAATGCTTTCATATTCTATTCATAAATCTTTATTAAAATTTTAATTTAATATTTTATAAATTCAAATAT